>JAEZJQ010000054.1 GCA_023436305.1 Bacillota bacterium | reverse complement strand
GTGCGCGGCCCCCAGGAAGCATTTAATGAAGCATTCAGGGCCAATACCGCCTGTGTACGAAGATACCTGAAAGATCCCAAACTCATCACCGAAATCTTCCGGGTTGGCAGACGCAGTCGAACTTTAGTCGGGGTAATGTATATTAAAGATATTGCCAATCCTAAATTGGTTGAAGAGGTAAAATACCGTATCCAAAGCATTGCCGAAACCACCGATTATATCGCGGAAACGGGAACATTGGAGGAATACCTCGAAGACCATCCCCGGGCTTTAATCCCGCAAATGCTTTCCACTGAACGTCCGGATCGGTTGGCTGCCCATATTCGGGAAGGATATGTTGGGATCGTCATGGCTAACAGCCCGCAATCCTTAGCGGTTCCCACCACTTTTGCCATCTTCCTGCATACGGCGGAAGACTACTATTTACGTTGGCCCTTCGGTAATTTCTTGCGTTTTATCCGGGCCAGCGCCATCTTTATTGCCTTATTTCTACCCGCGGTATATATAGCTATCGTCAATTACCATCAGGAAATGATCCCCACCGATTTATTGTTGGCGATTACGGCGGCCCGGGAAGCTGTTCCATTTCCTTCAATTATCGAGATTCTGTTCATGGAATTCTCGTTTGAACTAATCCGCGAAGCTGGAATCCGTATTCCCAGTATTATCGGACCTACCATCGGAATTGTCGGGGCTTTGATTTTAGGACAAGCGGCGGTTTCCGCTTCCATTGTCAGTCCCATTCTGATTATTGTGGTAGCCATTACGGCGTTGGGTTCCTTTGTGGTTCCCAATTATAACGCCTCATTCACCGTACGATTGCTGCGGTTTGCTTTTGTTCTTCTAGGCGGGTTTTTGGGCTTTTTTGGGATCGCTTTCGGGATCTTCATCATGGTTCTCCACGTCTCTACATTGACCAGTTTCGGAGTGCCATTTTTCAGCCCGATAGCGCCTTACCAGCCCAAAAGTAAAGACCGGGTCATCCGGCCCTTGAACTCAGCCCAGCCTTACCGCCCTCTTTACTTGCGCCCTTTGGACTGGATCCGCCAAAATAAAATAACCCGGCCCTGGGATACTCCCAAGGGTTCCGGGGACAAAGAATCTGATTAAAGAGGCCTGCCATGTCGAACAACCAAAAAATCGGCCACCGTGAAGTATTAACCATGTTAACCATCTTGATGTCCGCCAAGGTATTCCTGACATTCCCCCAGGATATGACGCTTCTGGGCGGCGCCGCCAGTTGGATGATCATTCTATTTGCCGGCATATTTAACCTGATTGGTTTCTATTTTCTATATTCCATCATTCAAAAGTACCCCTCCCGGAATATCATTCAAATTTCCCGTGAGTTGGCCGGGAAAATATGCGGCACAATTTTGGGAATCCTTCTTTTTGCCCTTTTTTTGATTTTAACCGCCCTGATGCTTCGCAAGTTCGCTGAAAGTTTCATTTTGGCGATTTTGCCCCGGACCCCCATCAGTTTGATTATGATCGCCTTTTTGGTATTATTAATCTACGCCACTATGCTCGGTATCGAGACCCTATCCCGGGTAGCCTGGTTTTTTGGCCCTTACCTGTTAATCGCCCTTCTGACTATTTTATTCTTCTCCCTACCCCAAGGGAGTTTGCCAAATCTTATGCCGATCTTGGGACCCGGGCCGTTGCCGATACTAAAACAATCAATTAATCACATTTCCATTTTTTCAGAAATTATATTACTGGGGCTTATTGCGCCCCTTATTCGCCAACAGGACAAAATTTTCAGGGTGGGTTTGTACAGCATCATTATCGCCACCTTTATTAATGTGGTCGTCACACTAACGACTGTCTTTGTCTTTAATTATGAGGCCGCCAGCCGGATCATCTTCCCCATTTTCCAACTGGCCCGTTTAATTACCTACGGGGAATTCATTCAACGGGTGGAAGCGGTCTTCGTTTTTTTATGGTTCTTTACCGCCGGAATCCAACTAGGAGGTTTATTTTACGGTTCGGTGATTAGTTTTGCCGAGGCTTTCCAAATTAAGGAGTACCGGCCGCTGGCTCTCCCCATTGCCGTGATTGTGTTATGCATTAGTATCCTCCCGGCTTCCATGACCGACACCGTTATTTTAAATGACTTTTGGCTAAGCAAATTCTATTGGGGAATTTCGTTCGGGATTCCTTTATTGCTGTGGCTGATCGCTATATTATCGAAGAAGGGACGAAGGGTTAATCAACAAAATGGCTAAAAAATATTTTTTGGTTCTGCTGTTGGGATTTATTCTCTTAGCCAATGGCTGTTGGGACAGGCGCGAATTGGAAAGTCTGAGCCTGGTTGAAGCGCTGGGTTTGGATCTTGGTGAGGATCGTAAAGAAGTTATCGTCACCACCATGATTGCCCTTCCATCGCAAATTAGCGGCGGCCCCCCAGGCGGGGGTGGGGGTGGCGGAAGCCAGGCGGCATCATTTGCGATTACCATGGCCGCGCCTACGATTTATGAAGCGTTTAACCGGATCAACACTTCCATTAACCGTGAAATCACATTGATTCAAACTACCGCTTTGATAATCGGGGAGGATATGGCCAAACAAGGCGTCGATCATTTGATGGACACGGTAATCCGGTTTCGGGAGATGCGCCGGACAATGCTTTTCTTTGTGTGCCGGGGGAAAGCGGCCGATATCTTGAAAGTGCACCCGAAGCTCGAAAAGAATCCCTCCGAGTACTTTAATGATCTGTCCAGACTGAATACCAGAAATGGTATGTTCCCGAGAACAACCTTAAATAACTTTTTGGAAACCTACGAAGCTTATGCCCAGGAAAATTATGCGCCGGTTTTAGCAAAGTATAAACCGATGGATTCGGGAGAATCCTCCCAGGACAAAAAGAAAGGAGAGCAAGAAAAAAAGGGAGATTCAAAACCGGATCAAAAGCCCGAAGAAGCCATTCGGATTACCGGGACCGCCATCTTCAAAAAAGCAAAAATGGTGGGAACTTTTGATATTTATGAAAGCCAGGTTTTACAGCTTCTTACCGGGAATTTTCGTGAAGCCGCATTGACTATCTCCGATCCGAAACAACCAGATTATAATATCTCATTTCGCCTTTTAGCCACCAATCCACTGGGGATTAAGTTTATATCCCCGGCCGGGGGACAAGGGGATAAACTGCAAGTCAATCTTAAATTGGAAGCCGAAATCTTAAGCATCCAAAGTGGAATTAATTATACCTCACCCAAAAATGAAATTTTATTGGGAAAACAGATCGTAAAGGAATTAAAGCGGCGCATCCAAAAGGTGATTTATAAGGCGCAAAAAGAATACGGATCGGATGTGTTCGGATTTGGCAAAACCGTCCGGAGCACGTTTTTAACATCCACCGCCTGGGATAAATATTCCTGGCCGGAGCGTTTCCCCAACGCCAAAATTTCGGTCAACGTAAAAGTCGCCCTCCGGCGGGTTGGGGTACAGTTACATCCACCCAAATTACGATGAGGTATATTTCACCTCAAAAAAAGCGTATAAAACGGCATGGCAACGGTTGCCGCGGCTAACACGGCGATTCCCCAAAAACCAATATAATTTTTCTCCCGCCAGGTTTCCAGGCCGAATAAAAAAGTGTAAAAAGCGATGATTAAGGCGATTAACATCCCCAAATATTGCATGGCCATTCCTTTAAACTCGTTATGGATATATATTGCGCCATTTTTTTAAAAATAACCGCCGGAGACTAATTTTCGTACCAACCACCATGCCTGGAAGGCACAACCAGGAATGAAAATTCTTTGATCTCTTTGCTCTTTAAAAAGAGTAACCACAATCCTTTGTAGCCTAAAAAATCTTACCTGTGGCAATTGGATTTAATGTTTTTTGACCTCGGAGATGAAAAACATGATCTAGCTTTACTATTGTCTTTTTACGAATCACTAATAACCAATAACTAATAATGATTTTTCATACTCAGCTAAATCCATATCTAAAACAACCCGGAAATTTTACCGGAACTATCCACATCGATCTTCTCCGCCGCCGGAGTCTTCGGTAAACCGGGCATGGTCATAATCTCTCCGGTTAACGCGACAACGAATCCCGCTCCCGCCGACACCTTCACATTGCGTACCTTAATTCGGAAATCGGCGGGCCGCCCCAGTTTCCGGGGGTCATCGGAAAGTGAATATTGGGTCTTGGCCATGCATACCGGAAGATTTCCAAAACCATTGGCTTCCAGCCGTTCCATATCCTTAAGCGCCGCCGGTTCAAAATCAACCCCGTCACCGCCATAGATTTCCCGGGCCACAGCCTCGATCTTTTTGGCGATTGGCAGTTCATTCCGATAAATCCATTTCAATGAAGCGGCCGGTGACTGGGCCAAGCGGATAACTTCATTGGCCAGTTCGATTCCACCCCGGCCGCCTTTTTCCCATACTTCCGATAAGGCCACGTTGGCTCCCAATGCTTTGCATCGGGCGGCGATTAAATCCAACTCCGCCCCGGTATCGGTAGGGAATCGATTAATGGCCACCACGGCGGGCAGCCCAAATTTGACGGTAATATTCTCTAAATGTTTGAGCAGGTTGGGCAGTCCCTTATCCAGTAATTCCAGGTTTTCAGCGGCCAATTCGTTCTTGGCGGCTCCGCCATGATGTTTTAAAGCCCTTACGGTAGCCACGATGACCACTGCCGCGGGCTGAAACCCACCGATCCGGCATTTGATATTCATAAACTTTTCCGCGCCCAGATCCGCTCCAAAACCCGCCTCGGTGATCACGAAATCAGCGAGTTTGAGAGCCATCCGGGTTGCCATGATGCTATTACAGCCATGGGCAATATTGGCAAACGGGCCACCATGAATGAAAGCGGGGGTATGTTCCAGAGTCTGGACCAGATTGGGTTTAAGCGCATCCTTCAGCAGCGCCGCCATTGCGCCTTCAGCTTTCAGGTCACCGGCGGTTACCGGCCGGTCATCCCAGGAGTAACCCACCACAACCCGGCGCAGTTTCTCTTTTAAATCCGTTAAGTCCCTGGCCAGACATAAAACCGCCATAATTTCCGAAGCCACCGTAATATCAAAGCCATCCTCCCGGGGCATTCCATTGGCTTTACCCCCCAAGCCATCGGCGATGAATCGCAATTGCCGGTCGTTCATATCCAGACATCGCTTCCAGGTAATCCGCCGGGGGTCGATCCCCAATGCATTCCCCTGGTAAATATGATTGTCCAACATGGCGGCGAGTAAGTTATTGGCGGCGCCGATGGCATGTAAATCTCCGGTAAAATGAAGGTTAATATCCTCCATGGGGATCACCTGAGCGTATCCTCCCCCGGCCGCGCCGCCCTTCACCCCGAATACCGGGCCCAGGGAAGGCTCCCGCAAAGCCAGCATTGCCTTTTTACCGGTCCCGCTGAGTACCTGGTTTAAGGCATCGCTCAGGCCCACCGAGGTAGTGGTCTTGCCTTCTCCCGCCGGGGTCGGACTGATGGCGGTTACTAAAATCAGTTTTCCATCCGGTTTATCCGCCAACTTATCCAAAATCCCATAGTTTATCTTGGCTTTATGATTACCGTAGAGTTCCAAATCTTGATTATCAATCCCTAAATCCTTGGCGATTTCAACAATCGGTTTTATGGATGCCTCTTGCGCAATTTCGATATCACTTTTGAACACCATCCGTAGCTCCTCCTGTCCCGCATCCATAGCGCCTCTCATACACATAGGATGCTGTAAATAATCTATATAAATATTCACGATTCGATAAATTCTCCCTGCAAAACAAATTAAAAATATGGTTGCCTAAAAACAAAAACACCTGGTTTTACAGGTGTTTTTTAATATTATGGAATTTAAATTTTTTAATGCCCCATGAATCAAGGTTTTGTTCAAAAACGTCCACGTAAAGATTGGATTTCGGGTCATACAGCGCGCGGTGGAACAAAACCTCGGCCTTGTCAATTTAACGGAATAGTTTCCCCGGTATCTGTTTTTAAAGTCTCTGTCGGATTCGGGGCAGTTTCGGTTTCCAAATAAGTTTCCGAAGGGAAGAAGGAGTTTGCTGCTTTGTCAATCATGGTCTGGTGATCCGGATCGACCCGGCTTCCTTTATGGATTCGGCTCCCCAGAAAATGCGCGCAAAACTGGCCGGGGAAATTATTATTGTAGATTGAACGCCCGCCGTGGGGCATTCCGTTGATGGAAGCAGCCAGATACAGATTATGAAGCTGAATAATTACCGCACGCCGGTTCCAACTCCACCGTCCCCCATAGATTTCCTTTAATGTCCGGGTATCATATTGGGTCAGGGGCTCAATATCCGCATGGTAATATCCGTATAAACGCTTGACCTGAAGCGATTTTCCGGTATTAACATCAATAATTCTGGCTATCTCCCCCTTTTTCCATAATTGGTCTACAACCGACCAGGGCACCGATTGAATGATTCGGTACCGGCTTCTGGAGTTGCCGGTACGTGTCCCGGCGCCCACCCCCACCGGGATGATCAATTTTTGCCCGGCGAAAGTCTCGTTACTGGAAAGTTTATTTTTGACCATCAGCGCCGCCATCGAAGTGTTAAAACGGGCCGCCACATTTACCAAGCTTTCGCCGGGGAGAACCGTATATTCCGTAAAACTGTTTTTTTGGGTGTAAGCTTGTTGAATTGCGTTATATGTATCCGTATCGGTTACCCCGTTAGCCTCCAGGCCATGTTCAAGCTGAAATGACTTGACCGCTTCCGTGGTCAATGGACCATAATATCCGGTAGGATAATGCTTTAAATAATTTAATTGCTGCAAATAGCTTTGGACGATACGCACCAGGTTCCCTTTAACGCCCGGCATCAATAAAACATGAGCGGCGGCAGTCCGAATACTGATAAAATGAGTGCCCAGAAATATGAAAAGTAGAAGCAACAAGAGTTTCAACCATTTATTCATGCCTATCTTCCCCCTATCGTAATTATTTTGCCTATATAATTGGCTTATCACCACAACTTTAGGATTTATTCGTAAATTTACCCCCATATTCTGTTCTTCTTGAAGTCGATTGTTTTCTCTTTTCCATAAGCAACTCTCTTTTTGTCGGGACCGTTTCTTTGAAAAAACCCGGCCAGGTAATCCCGAAACTGACGCCACCAGCGCACGATGAAATTGGCTCGTTTGGCTTTCACCAGTGAATACACCGGGGTTTCTCCCACTGTTTGCCCTTTCACTATCGCTTTCACCGTTCCCACCCTTTGGCCCGGTTTTACCGGCAATTTAAGATTCCGTTCAGGGATTAGCCGGGTTTCAACCAATTGGTCCATGCCCCGCTCCACCACGGCGCCAAAATCATTTTTTACATTCACCGGTATATTTTGGGGTTGGGCGTTCCTGATATAAATTTTACCGGCAGTGGCGCCGGATTTTTGAATGACTTTCCATTGAAAATTTCGATATCCATAATCCAGCAGCTTTTTTGTTTCCGCCACCCTTTTGGCGTCTGTGTCCGCGCCCAGGATGACACTTAGCAAACGAAAATCGCCTTTTTTGGCGGTGGCCGCCAGGCAAAACTTGGCTTCCGCGGTATGTCCGGTCTTTAATCCATCCGCTCCCCGGTATACTTTCAGTAACTCATTGGTATTTCGCAGGGTAAATGTACCGCCCCGGAAGGTATCGAGCCAAACTGAAGTAAATTTAAGCACTTCCGGGTATTTTAATAATTCCCGGGAGATCACCGCCAGATCGTAGGCGCTGGAATAATGATTCGGATCCGGCAGGCCGGTTTCATTGGCGAAATGGGTATTTTTCAGGCCAAGAACCCGGACCTTCCGATTCATGGCATCAACAAAATCCTCAATGGAAACATATAAGTACTCGGCCACCGCCGCACTGGCGTCATTGGCGGAAACAATGGCAATGGTCTCAAAAAGTTCCCGCAGTGTAAATTCTTCGCCTTCCTTGAGATAAACCTGGGAACCGCCCATCCTCGCCGCTGTTGCGGAAACTACGATCTTTTCGTCCCAGGTGACTTTCTTTTGATTGACAGCTTCTAAAATCAACAACATGGTCATTACCTTGGTAACGCTCGCCGGAGGAAGCCGCTTATTTTCATTCTGGATGTATAATAATTTTCCCGAGGCTGGATCCATTAAGACCGCTGCCCTGGCATTGACCGAAAATCCAAAAACTACTGAATCAAGAGTGAATAGCATTATTAACAGCAACAGTATAACGGTGGTTAACCTTCGCAATTGCACCCTATCTCCTTCCTTTACCTGAAACTATATGAAATTCTCTGTTCACGGTGATGGTTACAACGTTTTAGAATGCCCCGAAAAATAATAGTCTATGAATCGAATTTGATAAAGGGCGTTATCCATAATCCACGTTGTAATGGCCATGTCATCCAAAACCCACCGCCAATCAAACCCCAATAAAATCAAAAATCCCCAAACCGGGCAACTGCCCAAGGTCAAGGGACCTGAGATGAATGAACGGGATTTCTTGAATGACATTCGCACCACTGAAAAATATCTTTCCGACAATTTTAATATTTCGTCCGGGAGGCGGGTAATCAGACCAATTTTCGGCCGTTTTTCTCGATGAATTTCAACAATTCATCATAACCGGGACAACTCAATACACCCGGAAAGTTTTCACATACATATGCCGCCAGGGCGGACGCGAAATGAATGGTGGTTTCGTCAGGCCAGTTTTGAAGTACTCCATAAACAATACCCGCCCGGAACGTATCTCCTGCTCCGGTGGTATCAACCGGCTGGATTTGATAGGGTTGAAAATGTCTGGGTTCTTCTCCCCTTCGCCCGTAAAGAATATCCTTGCCGCCGGAAGTAAAAATGACCAAGCCGGCAGCGGTTTCCAGATATTTGGCAAGTAGCTCATCACAGCCCACTTCCGGATAAGCGCCGCGCCGGTACTCGCCGGCGATAACCACGGCCGCCGCATTCATGGCGATTTCATCCGTATATTTACAATCAACGGTAACGTAAGGTTTATTCAATTCCTTGCATATCCGGGAGACCGCCAGCGATTCCTCTCTAAAGAAAGGGTCCAGACTTACCACTTTAGCGGCCTGGATATCCGCGCGGTGGGGCTCATTCCATTGCCGGCCATCGGAAAAGAGTTTCACATATGTGCCAAAAACGGTTCGGGTCCGGGCATCGGCGATGACCAGTTCTTCGACTCCGCGATAATCCGGCTTCAACTGCAACCTGGCGGTATCAATTCCAAAATGATTTAAAATGTCCAAAGTCCGCTGGCCCTGATTGATTTTACCCAGCCAGTTCCCGTCCAGCCGGATTTTAACGCCCAATTTGCCCAGGACAATGGACGAATTGGCCGCCTCTCCGCCAATCATGGGATACCAATCGGCAAATTCGGCGTAATTGTCAGCCTCAGGATACTGAAACTTCCCTTCCAATTTATACAATGTGCTGGTAGAAACCATCCCATAAGCATAGACATCAAAGTTGTTCATTATATCCTCCTTATTTCCCCGGTCGGAAATTCGGTTCATTTTCATTCCGGGGTTATCATGCCAACTGGCATGTTAACCCGATGAATGCCCTTCAAACGGGCTTTCAGAGGCATCAATGAAAATATCATAAACCCAAGTTTCCGCCCAAACAGGGCGCAATAATATTTTCAAACCCTCTATTTCAAACCCGGGGCCGGACAAATTTGTAACCGGCTCCCCTTACGGTCACAATGTATTTCGGTTCTCCGGGGTTTTCTTCCAGCTTCTCCCGCAGCCAGCGAATGTGAACATCCACTGTCCGGTCGTCACCGTAAAAGTCATCTCCCCAGACAAAATTTAATAGTTGTTCGCGGGTTAATACCTGCCCGGAATGATTGACCAGGATTTTGAGCAACTCAAATTCCTTGCTGGAAAGATTCACCGGCATTCCTTTCACGGTCACGTCATGGCCGGACCAATCAATCTTGATGTCGTCAATTACGGCCAATTTCGGTTCCAGATTCCCGCCACCTGAACCCGTCCGCTTTAACACCGTCCGCACCCGGGCAATAAGCTCCCGCATACTGAACGGTTTGGTAACATAATCATCAGCACCCAGCTCCAGGCCTAAAACCCGGTCAATTTCCCCCTCTTTAGCGGTTAACATAATAATCGGCGTCTCGGAAGATTGCCGTAAAATCCGGCAAACCTCCATACCGCTGATTCCGGGAAGCATCAGGTCCAGCAGAATGAGATCCACCGTCCCGGCTTGGGCCAGCTTCAGCCCGGTTTCCCCGTCGCTGGCCGTAATCACCTCGAAACCTTCCTGTTTTAAATTATAACTGACCGATTCCAAAATCATCGGTTCATCATCAATGATCAAAATCCGTCGAGTCACAATTACACCTCAATCGTAATCTGTTTCATAATAAATATACCACGTTTATCCCACAAAAGCTATGTGCTTGAGCGGTTGGCCATGTTAGCCCATAAAAGAATTCAACTAAAAGCAATTTTTTATAAATTATTGTTATTTTATCCTATAATTTTTTAACATTTCGATCATTAGTTCTTAATCAGTTCTTAATAATAATTTAATAAATTAGTAGAGGTTGTCCAATAGGCAACCCCGGGCTTTGTCTTTAAAACAATCGTGGCCGTTGACTCCAAAATTGAAATTAAACTATGGTTAAAAACCGATTAAAATTGTATAATGTTAATGTTAATAAACTGTTAAGAAACAGATGACTCATCATCATGTATTATATAAATGGTGTACTTCTTATTATAATCAAAAGGCTGTAAATCATTATGATTGATATTAAAAAACCAATTTAAGGAAGCGGGGAAAAAAATGTTTAGGATCAGTTCGAAAGAAGGATTATTTTTTGATTTGTTCATTGAATCCGTCCAGGCCTCCTGTTTGGCGGCCGAAAAGCTTGAGACACTAATGGACAACTACACGAACATTGATGAACAAATTAAGTTCATCGAAGAAGTCGAACACGAGGGGGATCGCCACGTCCACCGGATTTTGGAACAGTTGAATAAATCATTTATCACACCCATTGATCGAGAGGATATATATCTGATCGCCAAAGAACTGGATAATATTACCGATAGTATTGAATCCACGGCCCACCGGTTCCGGATGTTAAACGTCAAGGTTATCCGGGATGACGCCAAACAGCTGGGCAAATTAATTGTCCAATGCACCCAGGAACTGAAGCACCTTATGTCCGAACTGAAAAATATGAAAAAGAGTTGCTCCTTGCAGGAGAAGGTCATTGAAGTCAACCGGATTGAAGATGTGGGGGATGAAATATTCCGGAACGCCATCACCGGCTTGTTCGCCTCCGAAAAAGACCCGATTGAGGTCATCAAGTGGAAGGAGATCTTCGAGTATCTGGAAAACACTTTGGATGCCTGCGAGGACGTGGCCAATATTGCGGAAGGGATAATTATGAAACATGCTTAGTGCAGCCTTAATTATCGTCGTTTTATTGGCCTTAACGTTTGATTTTATTAATGGTTTTCATGACACCGCCAATTCCATCGCCACCTCCGTTTCCACCCGGGTACTCTCTCCCAGGCAAGCCATTATTATGGCGGCAGTTCTTAATTTTACGGGAGCCATGGTCAGCAGTAAAGTCGCGAAAACAATTTCCGGTGGGCTTGTGCATGGTTCGCTTCCGGAGTACGTGATTATTGCCACTCTTATCGCCGCGATAATCTGGGATCTAGTCACTTGGTATTTCGGTATTCCCAGTAGTTCATCTCATGCATTAATCGGAGGATTAATTGGCGCTTCCATTGTTTACGCCGCTTCAATTCATAAGGTAATTTGGGCGGGCGTTTTGAGTAAAGTAATCATTCCCCTGCTCACTTCACCCTTTATTGGTTTCTTTTTAGGTTTTTTGGTGATGAAATTATTATACCTTTTGTTATGCCGTTGTACACCGGTTTTCGTCGATAGATATTTCTCAAAGCTTCAGATTTTATCGGCGGCGTTTATGTCGTATGAACATGGTAAAAACGACGCTCAAAAATCAATGGGAATCATTACTTTGGCGTTGTTCAGCGCCGGATTAATTACGACCAACGATGTGCCATCCTGGGTTATGATTGCCTGCGCCATGACCATGGCGCTTGGAACTTCCATAGGCGGCTGGAAAATTATCAAGACCATGGGTGTAAATATGATCCGGCTCCAGCCCATTAACGGTTTTGCCGCCGAAACTTCCGCCGCAGTCGTTATTAGTACCGCATCCGCTATTGGAGCACCGGTTAGCACCACTCATGTCATTTCCACCGCAATTATGGGAGTGGGCGCTTCCAAGCGGATTTCCGCCGTCCGCTGGGCACTGGCCAAAAACATCGTCTATGCTTGGATTCTGACCATCCCGACCACCATACTGATTGGCGGATTCATAACCTGGGTTTTTAAATTATTTATCAAGTAAGAGAGAAATAGCGCATAAAATTAAGAGCCGAAAAAAGGCTCTTTTTTATTTCACTCGTTTCACTTCACACTTCTTCCTTCTCCCCCGGCACCGTGAAACTGAATACCGACCCCTGATTCAAGGAGCTCTCCACTTCGACCCGGCCTCCGTAATTCTCCACGATATGTTTGACAATGGATAACCCCAGACCGGTTCCGCCCTCTTCTCGCGAGCGGGCTTTATCCACCCGGTAAAACCGTTCAAAAATCCGTTCCAGGTCTTCGGAAGGAATTCCGATTCCGGTGTCGGCCACCGCAATTTTCAAGCGTTTTCCCTCCGGCTGGACGGAAAGTGTGATCTTGCCCCAGGCCGGGGTATATTTAAAGGCGTTATCCAATAAATTAATCAGCACTTGTTTAATCTGATCCCGGTTGGCGTTGACTTTCGGTAATGGTTCCGTCGGGAATTTCACTGTAAAAGCGGGCGCCGGAATGTTAATGGCGATAAAACGTTCTTTGACTTCATTGATTAGGTTAATCAGATCGAAAGGTTCGATAGTGACTTCAGCTTTTGAATCAAGCCGGGCCAGAGCCAATAGATCATTAATTAAATTGGCCATACGATCGCTTTCCTGATCAATTGCCCGTAAATACCGTAATAACATTTCGCTGTTTTGCCAGCCGCCTCCCAGTAATGTTTCAGCCATAGCTTTAATGGCGGTAATCGGAGTCCGTAATTCATGGGAAACATTGGCCACAAAATCCTGCCGTACCCGTTCCAATCGGCGCAACTGGGTTAAATCATGCAACACCACAATCGAGCCGATCAAAATTCCGGTTTCATCTTTGAGTGGAGCCAGTAGTACCTGAAGCTGCTTCGAATGGGGATGGTGCAACACCAGTTCGCTTTCGAACGGGGCTTTGGATTGGGTGACTTTTACAATAAGATCTAATAAATGATGATTGAGCACCGCTTCCAGGATCATTTTCCCCTGGGAAAGTTCCGAATTCATCCCCAGTATTGATTGCGCGGCGGAATTGGCCAGGATAATCCGCAGGTCACGGTCGATGACCAATATTCCATCCGCCAAATTGCCCAAAATTACCTCCAATTTGCGTTTTTCAGATTCAATGACCGCGAACGAATCCGCCAACCGTTCGGACATTTTATTAAAGGCCAACCCCAAATCAGCCAATTCACCCTGGCCGAATAACCTGACCCGTCCCGACAAGTCGCCTTCGGACATCCGGGTGGCCAAACGCTGCAATTCACGAATGGGTTTGGTAATTCGGGATAATACCAGCCATCCCAAGCAGAATGTAAGAATAGTGATAAACAGGATACCGCCGCTTAATAACAACCGGATACGAAATGCCATTTGCCGGATTTGTTGCTGGCTTTTGGCAACTCTTACCACGCCGATAACCCGGTGATTCACTGTAATCGGATAGGCCACATAAATAAAATGCTCCCGTAGAGTCTGACTATAACGGGTAATAAACCCTTCCCGCCCTGACAACGCCAGCTTAATTTCGGGGCGTTCCCGGTGATTGGGCATTTGGGTGTAATTGTAGTCGGAATCTCCCAAAACTTCCCCACTCGCCGCAATAATGGTTAACCGCAATTTGGTTTGCCGGGCTAACTCAGCGGCCAATCCGGTGACCATCTTTGAATTATACAGTATGGAGGGATTACTGAAATCGCGGGCAATCAATTTGGCATCGATTAACAGTTGTTCATGAAGTGCCTGAAAAGCTCTTTTCTCTTCAAAATCAATAAAATAGGCCGATAAAACAGCCGTGATGAAAATAGCCGCTATTAAATAAATTAGAAACAGGCGGGTTCGAAATTTCATGAATTCCTCCTGATATTTATCTTTCACTTACGCGCGAAGGATGCGGTTAAATTTATAGCCGGCTCCGCGAATTGTAATAATAAACTTTGGATCACCGGGATCATCCTCAATCTTCTCTCGAAGCCAGCGGATATGAACATCCACCGTCCGGTCCCCGCCGTAAAAGTCACTACCCCAGACCAAATTTAACAACTGTTCACGCGATAAGACCTGTCCGGCGTGGTTGATTAAGATTTTCAGCAATTCAAACTCTTTTCCGGACAGGTTAACGGGTTTTCCCTTGACAGTTATTTCATGCCCCGGAAAATCAATGGCGAGATCACCATAATTAAATATGCCGGTTGGACCGTCCTTGGGAGAGCCACCGTTATTCATTGCCTGATAACGTTTTAATACAGCTCGAACCCGGGCTATCAGTTCCCGTATACTGAACGGTTTGGTTACATAATCATCAGCCCCCAACTCAAGTCCCAGTACCCGGTCAATCTCACCCTCTTTGGCGGTAAGGATAATGATCGGCACTTCGGAGCGCTGCCGGATGGATCGGCAAATTTCCAAGCCGCTCAACCCGGGAAGCATCAGATCAAGTAATATTAAATCAATCTTTTCGGTATCCGCCAGTTTCAGCCCAACTTCTCCATGATTCGCCGAGATAACGTCATATCCTTCTTGCCTCAGATTATAGCTGACCGACTCCACAATCATCGGTTCATCATCGATAATTAGAATTCGCTTGCCCATTCATTCACCCCGTGTATAAAGTGTGAAGTTTGAAGGGTGAAGTTTGAAATAAAGTCAAGAGATTTTAATTATTTTACCCTTTACCCTTTTCCCTTTACACTTTTCCCTTATTAATATCGCTCCCGTTTGCCGGTAACCAGGTAAATTACCCGTTCACCGATGTTGGTGGCATGGTCACCGACCCGTTCCAAAAAGCGGGCGGTAAATAATAAATTCAGCGCCTGCGTGTTCCGGTTGGAATCGCCGCCGGCCTGAACAAATCCGGTTAATTCAGTAAATAAATCTTCATATATTTTGTCGATCTTATCGTCGCTCAGACAATTGGCCTTGGCAAGAGCGATATCACGTTCGACAAAAGCCTTTAAACTATCCCGGACCATTTTTTCCACTTGATTCGCCATCCTTGGAATGTCAACCAGTTGTTTAATGAGCGGGGTCTTTCCGATACGTTGGGTTATCTCCGCAATATTGGTGGCGTGATCGGCGATCCGCTCCAAATCGTTCACTGTTTTCAAAACCGTGGTAATCACCCGTAAATCCTTGGCAATTGGCTGTTGCAAAGCGATTAAACGAATACAATCCTCTTCGATCTTCAGTGACAGATCATCAATCAAATCATCCCCGTCGATAATTTGTCGGGCTAATTCCAAATCCTGCCGGGCCAATGATTCTACCGCCAAATGAATGGCTTCCTCGACCATACTGCCCATCCGCAGCATTTCTTGCTGTAAATCGCTTAATAACTTATCCAGCCCTTCGCGTGTCATTGAAAAATCACCTCCAATTTTAAATGGAACTCCTTACGAGATCCGCCTTAATAAAAATAAGCCGGTAATCCATTAATTATTACGGATAATTTTACAAAAAGGATCAACCGAAACGTCCGGTAAGATAATCCTCGGTTTCTTTTTGTTCCGGGTTGGTCATCACGGCTTCAGTGGGTCCATACTCCACCAAACGACCCAGTAGAAAGAAACCCAATGAATCCGAAATTCGGGCCGCCTGTTGCATATTGTGAGTCACAATAATAATGGAGTAATTTTTTTTCAGTTCGGAGATTAAGTCTTCAATCTTACTGGTGGATATCGGGTCTAAAGCCGAAGCTGGTTCATCCATTAACAAAACCTCCGGTTCCACCGCTAACAGCCGGGCGATGCATAACCGCTGCTGTTGGCCGCCGGATAGCCTCAAAGCCGGAGAGTTAAGCCGGTCTTTAACTTCATTCCAAAGCGCCGCGCCCATCAGACTCTGCTCCACGATCTCTTTCAACCGGTTTTTATTTTTCATGCCGTGAACCCTCGGGCCATAGGCGATATTGTCAAAAATTGACATGGGAAACGGATTGGGGCGCTGGAAGACCATACCTACCCGTTTGCGCAAATCCACCACATCAACTTTCGGATCATAAATATTATCTCCATCCATACGAATCCGACCCCCGGTTCGGACATGGGCTATCAAATCATTCATGCGATTGATGGAACGTAAAAACGTTGTTTTACCGCAACCGGAAGGCCCAATTAGCGCCGTAACGCTTTTCTGATAAATCTTCATATTAATATCGGTTAAGGCCTGAAAATTCCCATAGTACAGATTAAAATTCTCGGCAACAATCTTTTCTACCATCATGGAAAACCCTCCGAATTATTTTTCACACTTCAAACTTCACCCTTCACACCTTAACCTGAATTCTGCAAGTAACTTACAAAATATACTAAAATATTGACTTGCTGAATCGAGGTTTAAATCATGCCCTTAGTTTCAAGGAAAACCTGGACATTATTAAATTAGCGACGGTGTTAATTATCCAAATGGTGATAATTAAAATACTGGCGGTGGCATACGCCCTGGGTAACGACAAGCCTTCCGCCGCCAGCGTGTATAGATGCAAAGTCATGGGGCGGGCGGAATCCATCACAGAAACCGGCAGGCGTAGCGCGCCACCGACGGTTAACCAAACGGCCGCTGTTTCTCCAATAGCCCGTCCGGTTGCCAGTACCAGACCGGTTACAATTCCCGGCAATGCGGCAGGTATGACTACTTTGGCGATGGTGGTCCATTTATGGGCGCCCAAGGCCAAACTGCCTTCACGGTATGAGTTCGGAACCGCTTTAATAGCTTCCTCGGCAGTACGGATGATGGTCGGCAAAAGCATTAACGCCAAAGTAATGGCCCCGGAGAGAATCGAGAAACCCAAGTGTAGGAAGGTCACTAAAAATGCAAAACCAAACAATCCGAAAATGATCGAAGGAACTCCGGCTAACGTTTCGGTTCCAAAACGGATAATCTTGGTGATCCAACCCTCACGGGTATATTCGGTCAAATAAACCGCGGCGCCGACCCCGATAGGAGCCGCAATGATTAACGCCACCAACGTTAAATAAATTGAAGCGATAATCGTCGGGAAAATACCGCCCTTACGGCCCATGGCTTCCGGGAATGCGGTGAGAAATTCCCAATTGATGGAAGGCAACCCTTCTTTCAAAATAAACAGGATGATCAATACCAAACAACCGATAGTAATCACCGCGCTAGTCCATAACAAAGCAAATGCCAGATGCTGGGAAATTTTAGCCCAAAACCTCATTGCTGCTTCACCCTCCTTTGTGAGAAGATAAGCGCCGTGGAATTAATGATGATGATTAATATGAATAAGAATATACCTACCGTGAACAGAGCCTGGGCATGTTCACCGGCGGCATAGGACCATTCCTGGCCGATGGTTCCCGTTAACGTCGGGCCGGGACTGAGAATTGACTTCGGCACCAACGGAGTATTCCCGGTAATCATGATCACCGCCATGGTCTCTCCGATGGCCCGCCCCATTCCCAGGATAATGGCGGCCATGATCCCCGATCCCGCAGCCGGGACCAACACTTTATAAATCGTTTGCCACCGGGTGGCTCCCAAAGCCAGGGAAGCTTCCTTGTAATCCACTGGCACCGCCCGGAGCGCATCCTCGGAAATACTGATGATCGTCGGCAAAATCATGATGGCTAATATAACTCCGCCCGCTAGCAAACTGAACCCAACTCCGCCAAAAACGCCACGTAACGCCGGAACCAGGACCACCAAACCGAAAAAACCATAAACCACCGATGGTATTCCCGCCAACAAATTGATCGCGGGCCGCATCATCCTGGTTATACGATTTGGAGCAATTTCGGCCATGAATACCGCGCATCCCACTCCCAAAGGGACGCCCAGCACCAGAGCGGACAAAGTAACATAGGCGGAACCGATAATTAACGGCAGCAATCCAAACTTTCCTTGGGTAGGTTGCCATTCACGGCCGGAGGCAAGCGTGAGCGGCCCATATTTCATCAACACCGGCCAGCCTTCCCGAAATACAAACAAAATGATCAAAATAACCCCGGCTACCGCAATACAAGCCAAAGCCAGTAGTACCCCGACGATGAACCGCTCTTTTTGCTTCATCCGGATGTGACTTTCCATTTTCAAACCTCCCTGAAGAAACCTTTCGATAACAATACTCGTATCATTTAATTTCATCTTACAGGATAAAAATTAAATCTTATTAAAGCAATTGTTAAGAACGGATTAAGAAGATAAAGTTTGGTATATATACAAACTGCAAATATTAGGTCGAGGATTTATTTTGGATCTCACCGGAATGTTTGATCTTAAATTTATCAACCGCCTGGCGTAAATTTTTTCCCCAAAGAGCAAGGGTCTGGCTTACATTCATTATTTCCTGGGTATAACTAAAATGTTCCCCGGCGGCAGCCGAAGCTTGAACAGTACCTTTTTTATGCTGATCAGCGATGTGGGTGATTACCCCAAACCCCTTACCGTATTTTCCAGCTCGTGCGGCCTCAATGGCGGCATTTAGGGAAAGTAGATCCGTTTGTTCGGCAATATCTTCGATGATCAGGGTCATTTTTTCAATATCCCCGGATAACGATTGAAGCCGTTTCATGATACTATCGGATTCGTTCATTAAGTTGCGGATCATTTGAATTTTATGAACGACTTGACCAACAGTTTTTTCACCATGCAGTGCCTTGGTAACTGTATCTTTCGCTAAATGAGATACTTGGCTGGTTATTTCATTAACATGCTTTGAAAATTTGGTGATGGTTTTAACATTCTCTCGGACTGAGGAGACTTTTTGTTGTTGAATCGTGGCGCCCTTGGCTACCTGGGAAACGGCATCCATTAACTGTTGGGTGACGGCGCTGCTGACGCCGGTCTCTTCCAATAATTTTTGGCTGCTTTCATTGACCCGATCGGCGGCGTGCTTAACTTTTTCAACCAATAATGTTAACTCGGTTGCCATCAGATTAAAACACGATGAAACTTCTCCGAATTCATCACGCCGGTTCGCCGGCAAACTGACTTTCAAATCACCGCCAACAATTTGCCGGGAAGCCATAGCCATTTTTCGTAAAGGAGTAACCATTGTCCAAGTTGTTAAACAACTAATCATTAACGTGAACAAAATTGCCGCGCTCAATAACATCCAAGTACTGAATTGCTGATTCTGATAGATATTTTCAGCTTCCGTTTTCGCTAATACGGCTTGCTGCCGGTAATGATTTTCAATCAGGCGGTCAATTCCGCCAATTAGGAAATAGCGAAGTTGATTTGCTTTTTGGGTAAATTCAGAGGGTTGATTCGCTAATTCCGCGCTCAAAAATTGTTGATATAACTCGTAATATTGTAGCCAATATTGCCGGATTTCCAGTAAATTTTTTTTGATTTTATCTTCCGCGATATTCTCAAGCAACTTCTTGAAAGAATAATCCATGGTTTTGCGGACTGTATTGGGAAGATATTTATTGGAAATATACTTTAAGGCGACGGTATCTTTTTGCATGATAGCTTCTTTCGCCGTAACTCCCATGTCGGAAACGCAGGAACGAATATCATGCAAGTAAACCAAAGGTTCAAGTTCCGCATTAATCACGGATATCAATTTATGATGGAATTGGTTGATGCCGGTTCGGCTGATTCCTGCGATAAGAAATACGATGATTAAAATTAATCCGAAATTAAACATTAATTTCCAGATTACTTTCATATTTAAATAGATTTGAATTATTTTTTTAAAAATTTGATTAAGGTTTTGAATCAATATCATGTCGCTCACCAATCTCTCGTATTTCGGTGATTAAATATATCCATATGATATTGCTTATGACAACGATTTAATCTGTAAAGTATTCATGTGTTTTAATCGCCGGAGTAATCAGAAGTATGTTGTATTTACACGAACTTATGCGCGCTCAAAAAAAAGACTTTCGTTTAGAAAGTCCAGAACAAAACAGTTGTTTTCTCTTTGCTCTGTGCTAACTTCACCCGGTTTAAATCAGCACCACATTTCGGACAAAACTCTTCATAACTTCTGATTTGGTTCTTGCAATCCGGACAATAGTGCATGTTCATTCACCTCCTTTCGGCAATTCGCTTCTTTTTGAATACCGGCCATTCCTTGGTAAGGTAAAGGTGAGCCAGTTTGAAGGTTTACGGTAAAGCACAAGCTTTCAACATGAAAATATTAACATAGTTCCTTTAAACCAAAATTCAGACCGGTTTAAATCAAGATTAAATAAGTATCAAGTAATCATAAAAAAACCGCCCCTTACATCGAAAGGGCAGCTAAAATCGACAATTTTTTCATAAGCGGGACTCTATTTTTGAATTACCGTAATAAACTCTTTTCCAACAATTTTCTGTCCTTCCGGACCAACCACCCAATCCAGGAAAGCTTTCACGACACCGGTGGGGGTGGTTTTGGTCAGCATCAAAAACGGCCGTTGCACTTTGTACGTTTTGGCCATGATATTTTTCTCGTTGCATTCGACTCCGTTGAGAGTAAGCGGTTTAACGGCAGTTTTATCCAAGGAGCCAAGGGAAACATAACCAATGGCCTCTTTGGTAATTGCCACAGTCTGCTGCACGGCTCCGGTGGAGGCTTGCACCAGACAATCACTGGTATTGGAGAGTTTGGCAGGCTTTAAAACGATCTCTTCGAAGGCGCCCCGGGTTCCGGAACCGGCTTCCCGGTTCACCACTTGAATCTTCATATTAGGTCCGCCAACTTCTTTCCAGTTGGTAATGGCCCCGCTATAAATCTTTTGAAGCTGATCCAGGGTGAGATCGGTTACCGCATTGGACTTATTGACGATAATCGCGATCCCGTCCTTGGCGATGACAGTTTCCACAACCCCGGTCTCCGTCGGCTCAAGCTCCCGGGAACTGGTGCCAATATCCGCCGTACCAGTCATGGCCGCTTTGATTCCAGCCCCGGAGCCGCCGCCCTGGACAAATATTTTAACGTTTTTGTTCTTGGCCATAAAAGCTTGAGCTAATTCTTCCGCCAGAGGCTGTACGGATGTGGAACCGACAATCTGGATGCTACCTTTTAAAGGAGCGGCCAAAATGATGGCGCCGAAACACAGAATTCCAATCAAAGCAAAAACAACTAACTTTTTCATCGAATAACCTCCTATTCATTTACTACAATCTAAAATTATCACTTTATTATTAAAGAAAAATTAAGCCTCAGATTAAGAAAAGATTAAAATTTATTGAATTAAGTTCCGAAAAAAACACCCCGAAGGGTGTTTATCAGCGATAATATTCATGAGAAATCTTAGAAATCGGCTCTGAGTCTCACATTTAAACTGTTGGCGGAATTATTATCCGGGTAAGAAAGGTATTCAGCCTGGATGGCAGTTTTGGGAGCCACCATGAATTTAACTCCACCGGCCATATACTCGGAAGATTGCAAACCGCTGTCTTTCGAGGCAAGGGTTCCGGCAAGGTATACTGTAATATTATCCGACAACGTAAAGCTGGGTTCCAAATACATGCCACTCCGAGCCGATCCGCCATTCGGGTTGACGTTCACATATTCGAAAAATACGGTGAATGGATCCATGGTAAACAGTACATCGGCCACCATTCTGCCGGTACTGGTGGTAGCGCCGCCGGAAACGGCCGTATCATTAATATAACCGGCACCGATATTCAACCCGTCCATCACTTTGAATGATACCCGTAAAGCCTCGTCAAGACCGGTTCCTTCTCCAGAAGCCAACGAAGCGGTATCAGAGCTATTTTTCCAGTTGGCCACAGCCAAAGAACCCTCAAAACCGTCCACCTTAAGGATGTACCTTAAACCTGTGCTGTTTTTGACACTGCCTTTATTCTTTGCTAATGATTCGACCAAGGATATATATTTGTCATTATAGTAAGGAAGAAAAACATACCCGGCGTTCAATTCATCACCGGCAGTGAAAAGATTCTTCTGATAGTAATAAATTTGGTCGTAAGCCATATTCAGAAGATCACCTTTGTAGCCAAACCGCAACTCGCTTTTAAAACCATTATTATCACTGATACTGGCGCCAACTTTCAGGGCCAACCGGTCAAAATAAAAACCACCGGTATCACCGCCTAAATTAGATTTGTACCAAATCCGCACATTGCCGCCGAGATCCACCGCCGCCATGGATACGGCACTAACCGTTACCAATAAAATCATGGCAACTAAAAGTACGTAAAACTTTTTCATCCGAAAATAACCTCCCTTTAAATATAGAATTTTTTCCGCAAGTTTCTTTTTATTTCCTTGCTAGAGAAAATTATAGTAGTGACAAATTAAGATCAAAATATCCTTTAATTAAATTTCAATTAAGGGAAGCGCACTTTTCGGTTATCCCGGATAAAGAACTACCTTTTTTTATTTGGTATCAATTCACCGTCGTTATTTTCATCTTTTTTATAAAAATTGATTATTTAATTCAAACTTAACCTTGACTTAAACAGAAATTGAATTTGATATAAACATAACAAATTATAATTTCATTAAATAAATGATTCAGTGAAGAGGTGCAATCATGAGCAATCTAGTTCGGGCCGTTGATAAAATGGATCAAAAATTGTATATCGCTCTCCATCAAATACGCTCCGATTCCATGAACCGGATAATCAACTTTTTTACGAATATTGGCGGAGTAAGATTTCAATCATTCCTGGTGTTCGTTTTATTAATTATGCCAGCTACCCGCGCCATCGGACTTACCTTGGCCATTATTCAGATTACCGTCACCATCGTTATTCAAATCTTAAAATCGGCCATCGCCAGGGTAAGGCCTTATCATGCGTTGGCTGGGATCAAGGTGCTGAAAATCGAAAAAGATTACTCCTTTCCTTCCGGGCATAGCGCGGCCGCATTCGCAACAGCCATTACCCTTGGCCGCTTTTTCCCGGCATTCAGTCTCGTCTTTTTAGGAATCGCTGTTTTAATCGGTTGTTCCAGGGTATATATCGGAGTTCATTATCCCTCCGATGTGATCGCCGGCAGTCTCATCAGCGAATTGATAACCATTGGGATATTATTATTTCTTTAAAATATCAAATGTCTTGCAATAAATTATTAATTCTTTCTTAAAAGGAGTTGATTCGAATGATTTGTCCGCTTTGCAACCAATATCAGTTATTAAAAGCCGAAGAAAAATGGTTTTACCCACATTGTTTTAATGTATATCACCATTTGCCATTATACGGACTGTCGAATCGCATCAAATATACATTATATGGCAGCCGGTATGAAAAACTTTTTAACCATTCCAATATTCATTGGCCAGGTTGTACGGTCTCATAAATCGGTTCAGGAGGCATTTTAATGATTTCATTTTGGAAACAAAAATGGGCGATTATTAGTCAACCATTAACCGGATTAAATATTTGGCAATGCTTATTTTTAAAAACCTTACTGTTTTGTCTTGGCCATCTGATTACCGTTGAAGATTCATACAGTGGGCAGAGCCAACCAAAAGGCTCCGTCAGCGAAGCCATTACCGGACCGGAACCCCGGATATTCGCATTCAATCATAATTGCTCCTTCGAATCGGTTTTAGTCCCCGCCTATTTAATCCAATGGCGCGGCGGGCGGAAGATTAGTTTTATCAGTGATTGGATGTATCAGCATATTCCGCTGCTCGGATGGGTATTTCATCAAATCGATCCCATCTATGTTTATCATAAACCCGCCCGGTTGAAATTTCTTAATCAATTTCGGCCGGGAAAAGGCGAAAAACCAGCATACCAGAAATGCGTTGAACGTTTACAACAAGGGACGAGTATTGGAATCTTCCCGGAAGGAACCCGGAACTCCGATCCGATAAATTTACTCAAAGGCCAAAAAGGGATCGGCTATATGGTTTTAAACTCCGACGTCCCCGTGGTACCGGTGGGAATAGATTTTCCTTTACGGCGCAACCGGGGAAAGATCCCCAAATTTGGCTCAATTATTTTACGGGTTGGGACTCCCCAAAATTTTTGGGAGGAACGATCTTTATTGAGAATAATTAATGAGGCGCCGTATTGGGACCCCAAAGAACGCCAAAAAATAGCCAATTATTTGGCCGCGAAAATCACCTTCAAAATAATGAACGAACTCGCCAAATTATCCGGTAAAAATTATCCGTTCCCGGAGCCGGTGCCCCCACCGCTTCTGGAACGGTTTTTAATAAAACTCCTGGTGGCCAAGATGGACGATGTATTGAAAAAAGCACAATAAACTAACCATATTTGCATCCGGGGGCATCTTGAATGGTTATGGTCCAAAATTAATTATTCGGAAATAAATATAAGGAGGAAATCAAAATGCCAGTCATTAAAATTGTAAAAATTACCAGCCCCGCAATTAAACAACAGGCTCTGGAAGTGATTACTTCCGTCTACTTGATGGAGAAAAATTGGATTAAAGCTCCCGCAAACGAAGTCCCGGATAATATTGGCGAATCCACACAATACTCCTGGTTTTTTGCCACAGTTGACGATAAGCCCGCCGGAGTGATCCGATTGACTTATGATCCTTCGCTGGAATTTCCGCCGGAAATGGGTGTAACCTTAAACCAGAATGTGGATTTGAAACAAATGGCCAGTGAATGTAAAATGGTGGAGATCGGCCGTTTCATGATTAAATCCGAATACCGCAAGAATATCCGGGTGGCGTTGCGGTTAATGCGTGCCGCCATCAAGGAAGTAGTCGAACGGGGTTATACGCATTTTCTTACGGATGTGTTTGAGACCGATCCCCACTCACCGCTTCATTTCCATACCAAAATACTGGGTTTTGAAGTCATCGGCAGCCATCTGCATGGTGAACTGAACTGCAGCAGCACCCGGATTATTTTAACCCTGGATATTCTCAAGGCATATCAGCGGCTGAAAGAACGCAAAAACCGTATTTATCAGGAGGTTATCGCCGGAATTAGTGATTTACTGGATCGAAAATTAGCGGAACGGAGAGTGAGATATTAGTGATGAAAGAAAGCCCCTTCACCAAGGAATTGGCTAAACTTTTCGAGGAAGCGCCGGAGATAAACCTATCCAAGACGGATAAAATCGTAATTTTCAGCGATCTGCATATCGGCACCCGAGGCAGACAGGATGATTTTGTCCATAACTCGGCTTCCTTTATGTATATTTTGGAACATTATTATCTAAAAAATGACTATACCCTGGTTTTAAACGGCGATATCGAGGAGCTACAAAAGTTTTCATTGAAGAAAATTGCTGCCCGGTGGCCGGAACTTTACCAGTTGTTCCAACAGTTCGAACGCAAAGGCGCACTTTATAAAATCGCCGGAAACCACGACCTGGAGTTGCAATTTTTCAAAAATCCATACTTGAAAACCCCTATTATTAAAGCGTTGAAATTAAACTATCTCGGCCACAAGATAGCCATCTTTCATGGGCATCAAGCCTCGCTAATCATGGAACGGTTTTATCTGTTATGGAAAGTCCTGTTACGCTACTTTGCCAATCCCTTGGGGATCAAAAATATTTCCCATTCCCATGATAGTGATACGCGCTTCAAAACCGAACGGCGGGTATACAACTTCTCCCGGGATCGGAAAGTGGTTTCCATCATCGGCCATACCCATCGGCCGCTTTTTGAATCCATGTCCAAGGTGGATTGCCTCAAATTCAAGATCGAGCAATTATGCAGGGATTACTCCACTTCCAGTGAAAAAACCCGGGGCGAACTGGCGTCCAAAATTCGGAGTTATCATCAGGAACTGGAATATTTACTGGCTAAAAATAACTCGGAAGACTTACGAAGCGGCCTGTACAATTCTGATCTACTGGTTCCTTGCACCTTTAATTCCGGATGCGTGATTGGCAAAAGAGGAATTACGGCCATCGAAATTCGCCATGGCAATATCGGGCTGGTTCACTGGTTTGATCAAAATACCAGCCAAAAATATTTTGATTTCAATGGCTACCAGCCGGAACAACTGGAGGAAAGCGATTTTTTCCGGGTTGTATTGAAAGAAGACAATCTTGATTATATCTTTACCCGGATTGAGCTATTGGCTTCCTCCCCCTCAAATGACAAACATGTTGTACCTGCTTCTTCAGGTAAAGTTACTCAACTTGTTCAATTTAAACCAAAGTCCCGTTCTTCCAAAACCGTTTTACCTCTTAAAAAAGCCGGTTCATTGAAGAGGTAAAACCGCTCCCGTCTGGTTTAATTAATGACCCTGGATGGCGTGAATTTAAAAAACTTCTTGGAAGGGTTTTTTATTTGTTCATTGAAACATGAATTCAGCTAATCACTTCGAAAATTGCACCTAATAAGGACTTACCGAATCGAGGTTAGCCATTTCATAACATCAATTTGAAAATCGGTTAATCAAAATTCAATCCGTGGTTAATGAAATAAGCTTACACTAATCCTATCAATTCATTCAAAGGAGGATTTTTATGAACATGTCGCTTAATAAACGAAAAAGCCGTCACATTGGATTGGTACTCGGCGTGATTTTGATCATCGCCTTTGTTACCGTGTCCACCGGCTTCACGGCAGCTCCAACCAAAGTAGCTCCCCTGGCCAGAAACGTCATCGTACTGGTCCCGGACGGTATGAATGCCACCGCCGTTACCCTTACCCGATGGTATCAAGGCAGCCCCCTAACTATGGACCAAATACTGACCGGCGCGTAAAAACTTATGGCGCCAATTCGTTGATCACCGATTCCGCTCCGGCGGCCACCGCTTTTGCCACCGGCTTCAAATCCAATGCCGGTTTTATCTCAGTATTGCCTAGTGTCATCGATGTACCGAAAACCGTTACCGTATCGGATGCTGATAAATTCCGGCCCGTGGCCACCGTACTTGAAGCGGCCAAACTTTTAGGAAAAGCAACCGGTTTAATCGCCACCTCCAACATTCAGCACGCCACCCCGGCAGGTTATTCGGCCCACTGGCCCAACCGCAACGATTTTAATGAAATCGGCGAACAACAGGTCTACCAAGGAATCGATGTAGTCTTCGGCGGAGGCAAACAATACCTGCTACCGGTCAATCAAGGCGGCAAACGGGAAGATAACGAAAATCTCATTGAAGTTTTAAAGGGAATGGGCTATGATTTTGTCGAGAATACTGTGGATATGAACAACTCCAAGGCGTCCAAAATATGGGGTATGTTCGCCAATGATGCCATGGCCTATGATTTTGACCGTAATCCCGAAAAGGAACCCAGTCTGGCTGAGATGACCCGCAAAGCGCTTTCTATTCTCTCCAAAAACCCAAAAGGTTTCTTCCTCTTCGTCGAAGGCAGCAAAGTGGACTGGGCGGCCCACGCCAATGATCCGATCGGAGTCATTAGCGATGTGCTAGCTTTTGACGCTGCCGTAAAAGTAGCCCTGGATTATGCCAAAACCAATAAAAATACTTTAGTGCTGGCTTTTACCGATCATTCCACCGGTGGTATGAGCATTGGCAATGCCCAAACCAATTCCGGATACGATAACCTCAAGCTGAGTAAGGTCATTGACCCGCTTAAAAAGGCCAATTTAACCGGCGAGGGCGTCGAAAAGCAATTAAACCCCGATAAAAGCAATATCGCTGATGTTATGAATTCCCGGTATGGAGTCTCCGATTTAACCCCGGAAGAGATCGAATCCATCAAAAACGCCAAACCAGGTTCCCTGAATTATGTAGTCGGTCCCATCCTTAGCAAACGGTCCTCCATCGGCTGGACCACCACCGGACACAATGGCGAGGATATCTTTCTATACGCTTACGGTCCCGGAAAGCCGACCGGATTGATCGACAATACTGAAATTGCCAGAATCATCGAACGCAATATGCTTCTAAATTTAAGTACCGCAAATGTAAAATTATTTGTCGATACCACCAATACTCAATTCACCTGGGGAATTCGCCGTAATTACCGGAATTTAGGCTTCAACAACCCGTTTGTGCTGCTGACTAACGGTACGATTACCGCTGAACTTCAAACGAGTACCAATATCATGTATCTTAGCGACAGGAAAATCAAGTTGAATGGTTTAACTTATATCATTAACGGTGTACCTTATGTACCGCAGCAAGCATTGGATCTGTTAAGCACCACGAAGTAATACTAATTTACGTTCAAACAAATATTAATCCCGGCGATGATAACACCTTTTTTCAAAAAAAGAAAAAAGGTGTTGTTTTTTGATTGAATTATATCGGCCAAATGCTTTTAATACACGGTATCCGCTTACTTTACCCGCTCGCCTTTCGCAGCAAATCAGCTATTCATGAGGCAAATCAGTAGCCTCAATCGTCTTTGCCATCAACTCCACATCGTAAGCAACCCGGATAAATTCAGCCTCTACCGTATTCTCCTCGATATTTAATATTACATATCCGGCCCGAGTGTCGCCATCTTTGGGTTTCCCACCGCTGCCCGTGTTAATCAAATATTTATCATTGATTTTTTTAATATAAGGTAAATGGGTATGACCGCAGATTAATATTTCAGCTTTTTCATGACTAAACAGCCGCAAAAGGGATTCATCGGGCTGGCCCTGATAAAGATACTTCAATATCACGTCTCTCAATATCTTCAAATACCGCTTTCAAAGCGATAGCATTTCCGTGAATATCCGAAAAGATCGCAATCCGCATTTAATAACCCCCGGATAAGTAACCATCATTCATTACGAAAAGATCAATTTAAATAGACTGGCAACTAAATACCCGATGGCCCCACATATCGGGAAAGTCACCAACCAGGCGGTAACCATCTCTTGAACCACGGTCCAACGAATCGAAGAAATTCGAGTCGCCGCTGCTACACCCATGATTGAAGTATTGATGGTATGCGTGGTACTCAAAGGAATTCCCAGACTGGAGGCCAGAATAATGGCGCCTCCGGCAGTACTTTCTGCGGCAAACCCCTGATAGGGTTCCAGTTTGGTCATTTTTTGGCCCATGGTTTTAATGATTCGCCAGCCACCAACGGAAGTACCGATACCCATAATCAATGAACACAGAATAATCGTCCATGTCTGCACCTGAAAATCCTCTAAAACCCCACCTAATACCAACGCCAGGGTAAAAGCGCCGATAAACTTTTGACCGTCATTACTACCGTGACTCAAAGCCATAGCTCCTGCGGAGATCATTTGCATAATGCTAAATAATTTAGTCGCTTTGGAACGTCTCATATTATGAAATAATTTGTGGATTAGCCGGGTCATTCCCCATCCCCCGCAGAAACCCAGCAGTGACGAAAATACTAACCCGATGATTACTTTCTGCCACCCTACCCAAAGTAACACCGATGGTCCGGCCGTTGCTAGTCCCGCCCCCGCCAACCCAGCCACTAAGGCATGGGTTTCACTGGTCGGTAATCCATAATACCAGGCAATGATTGACCAAATTATGATTCCAGCCATGGCGGCTCCTACAGTAACCAAAGTGATGGCTTCTGTTTTAACGATTCCCTTACCGATAGTATGCGCGACTTCCTTACCGAAAAAAGCGCCGATAGTATTACAAACCGTCGCTAGTATCACTGCCTTTTTCGGTGACAATACTCTGGTTGACACCACAGTGGCAATGGCATTGGGAGAATCCGTCCAGCCATTGATAAACTCTGAGGCCAAGATTAACAATAAAACCAACAACAAGCCCAAACTAATCATGCGTTGCCTCCAAAATAATAACTCGGGAAATAAAAAGTTAATTGGATTTATAATATGCCAACCCTTATTTAAAACTTATCATAATAGTTTTAAGAAAATATTAAGTAATGATTAAGGCTATTACCAAAAAAAAACCGGATCTCTTACCCCCCGGATTCGGTTAAAAACCTTATTTTACTCTTGTCAATAAAAAGAAGCGGCGTTATTCACCCGCTTCTTTTAGTTCGAAATCATATCAGGTTGGTCTGAGTTTCCATCTGATGAGAATTTGACTTTTAAAATTACATCGATGAGCCATTGTTTTGGTTTGAATCATTGGTGGAATTTAAAATCGACCCCACCCATTCACGGTTTGTCCATAAGGCGCATCCGCCCGCCGTCTCCACCAAGTTACCGTGGTTTTGACGGATCGTTTTTAAAAATCCAGATTGTAAAGCATCTTTTAATGATTTATCCTTAACATTGGTATCGGAATATGGGGCAAACGGACACGGCTCCAAACTGCCATCGGGACTGATATGCACAAAACCTCGCCCGGCCGCCAGACAGCCGCCATACATCTCTTCGTCCCCCGGAAAACTAACAAACAGACCGTTATATTCCGCCTGATACTCTTGCATCATTTGGCACAAAAAACTTCGTTGAGAATCGTCCAGGATTAAGGTTTCGGTGCCCGGTTCAATGGGGGTATATTCCACATAGATAAATACCTTGCCCCCCGCGGATAATAATTCTCGAATAAACAGTTCACCGGTTACCGTAGTAAAATTTTCTTTGGTGGCGGTTACCGATATCCCAAAAAGCAAGCCGTTTATTTTAAGTTGGCGGATAATGTTTTGAATCCCAGCATACGTTCCCAAACCCCTTCGTTCATCGGTTTCTTTTTCAAATCCTTCGATACTTATGATGGGAATTACGTTCTTTTGGCGTTTTAATTCCCGAATCAATCCTTCATCCAATAACAAACCATTGGTGAATACCGGAAAAATAATTTCCGGAAAGACTTTAGTCACATCTAAAAACTCCCGGCGGGCGAACGGCTCGCCCCCGGCAATCATGATCACTGAGATTCCCAGTTCCCGGGCCTCTTTAAAAATTCCCCCCCAGCGTTCCAATGATAATTGCCCGCTCTCGTTCCGTTGGTGCGCCCGGGCGTAACAACCTTGACACCTTAAGTTACAGTGATGGGTAATACTGGCGATTAAATAAGGCGGCACATGCAACCCTTGCTTCTCCCACGCTAGTCTCTTCTGGGCAGCTTTCCGTTGCCGGATCACCGTTTTCAAAAGAAACCAAGCCATTGCCGGGTTACCCATAGATTTTCGGACTGCATCCCCGAAAAACCGCTTGAGGGATTTGTTCATCAACCGTACATGATTGGCATTCATTCAAAAATACCACGCTTTCATAGTTGTTTATCACCCGGTGCCGATGATAAGCATATCAGGTGTTTTATTTTCCTTCAATGATTTCCTTCCGTTTATTAACTATAACCATTTTGTTTTCGTTTTGTCAATCGACAATTAAAATTTCTAATATCATTATTAGTTTTTTAAAATAGGTTTAAAATAATTTTACTATTCTCTGAGCCTATATTTGATTCCACCCCATTCGCCGGAATGGTTCCAGCCGTAAGCCTGATCCATTATACCTGGCGGGCCGGGAAATAGTTTAAGGACCGAAATCTTTTCGGTTGCTGTTCATGAAGGGTTGCCATGGAGCATCTCCCGCAACACTTCCGCATCATCAAACAGGATTTTCTCCGCGCCTTGAATTAAAGTCCTTTCATGCCCTTTTCCGGCCACGATGATAAAATCCCCCGGCTCGGCCAATTCCACCGCTCTTCGAATGGCTTGTTTCCGGTCGGGTTCGATGGTTAAATTTTTTTGCTGCGCTGCCGGAATACCGCTTAAGACATCACTAAAAATCTGGTTCGGTTCTTCCTGATTATTATTATCGGATGTTAGAATCGGAATCTCAGCGTTCAAGACCGCCACTTGACCCATTAATGGCCGTTTTAAACGGTCCTTCTCGCCTTCACAGCCAAAGACCAAAATACGGCGCCCGCCGGTTCGCCGGTGAGCCATCTCCAGTATATTTTCCAGCGCGGCTGGATTATGGGCGAAATCAACCATTACGGTAAACGGTTGTCCGCAATCAACCAACTGATAACGCCCTGGCACTCCGGGAAATTCAGGTATCGCCCGTTCTATTTCTTCAGCCGGCATCCCCTCTTGATAGACCACGGTACTCGCCGCTAAAATGTTGTAAATGTTAAACCGTCCTGGCAATTGGGTTATAAACCGACAGCTCTTTCCCAAAAATTCAACCTCAACCATTTGTTCATGGCCCAAATCCGATATTTGACCGGCCTTAATGTCCGCCGAACCGGAAAAACCATAATTCAATACCACATTCCGGCAAACGTTCATCACAGCCGGAAAACTCGGATCATCCATATTTAAGACGGCGTATTTGTTTTGCTTTTGGCCCAGCGGTAAACTTCGAAACAACTGTTGCTTGGCAACCAGATAGTTTTGGTAATTAAGATGAAAATCAAAATGATCGTGGTTAATATTGGTAAGTACCGCAATATCAAATTCGATTCCCGCTACTCGTTCCAGGGCCAGAGCGTGGGATGACACTTCCATGACTACATTCCTCATCCCATTTGCCACCATTTCCGCCAAAATCTTTTGCAGTTCAATGGAATCGGGCGTCGTCCGGGTTGAACGCCGTATCTCCCGGCCATTATTAATCCATACCGTCCCAATTAAACCGGTGGGCTTTTGATAAAAATTCAACAAATGCGCAATGAGATGAGCCACTGTAGTCTTGCCATTAGTTCCGGTCACCCCAATCATCCGCAATTTGGACGACGGTTCCCCGTAAAAATACGCGGCGATCATCCCCTGGGCTTTGCGAATCCCGCTGGCTTGAATTATCGGAAAACCCGGCGGCCCGGTTACTCCGCTTTCTGCCAAAGCTGCTACCGCGCCTTTTCTCATTGCTTCCTCGATATATAAAAAACCATCTGTTTTACAGCCTTTCATGGCAATAAAAAGATCCCCGGGAACGACCTGTTGCGAATTATTGGCCAGCCCGGTAAATTCTATCCTTTGATAGTCTCCGGGAACATGGATGAATTTGGTTAGCTCACTTAATTTCATGACCTTTTTAGTTTCCCCAAAAAGCTTAAAAAATTTCGGGTTGACGATAGGATTCTTCCATGATATATTTTTCGTATGCGAATAATTCGGATACGAACTACTTTAAATTTAACACCACAAATCCGGATATACAAAGAGGTGATCGCCCCATGCCCGAAAATATGAATCCGCCATTAATTTGTTTATTAATCAAAAATACCTGGCAGAAACTGGCGCGATACTATAATAAACGGTTGGCTTCTTACGGGTTATCGGCCACCAAAGCTTTATTATTATTGGAGATTGCTCCGGGAAATGGGGAAAACCCAAAGACACTGGCCGCAAAACTCGATTTGGAGAATTCCAGCATGTCCGGTTTACTGGATCGGTTAGAAAAGAAAAACTTAATTGAACGCCGTCCCGATCCCAATGATCGTCGCGGTATTTTGATTTATTTAACTTCCGCCGGTACCGCCGCCCGGGAAACCATTAAAGCGCTGGTGGAAGAATTGGATCGCAGGCTTTATGAAGCGTTATCGCCGGAAGATGTCAAATTGTTCCGCAAAACCCTGGCCATGATTGGCAGACAAATTAGTGAATAACCATTTATCCCTAAATGTAATGGCAAGTGCTGTTAAACTTATAACCCATAAATTTAAAACTCATAACTCAGAACTTGCTCTAAAGCTTAAAATTTAAATAAAAGGTAGGTGTATCCTATGAGTAGAAAAGTTGTCGTAACCGGAATCGGACTGATAACCCCCATCGGATTATCCACTCCTTCCACCTGGGAAGCGTTGCTTGCCGGAAAATCGGGCATTGCGCCAATTTCCCGGTTTGATAGCTCCAGATTGGCAACGCGCATTGCCGGTGAAGTTAAAAATTTCGACCCCGTTCAGCACATTGAGAAAAAAGAAGTTAAGAAAATGGACCGCTTTATCCAATTTGCCATTGCCGGTTGCGAGGAAGCCATGGCCGATTCCGGCTTAAAGATTACATCCGCCAATGCTGAAAGAGTAGGGGTAATCGTAGGATCGGGTATGGGCGGCATCGAGACAATCGGCCATTATGAAATGATATGCAGAAATCAAGGCCCTGATCGGGTCTCTCCATTTTACGTTCCCAGTAGTGTAATTAATTTAGCGCCCGGACAAATTTCCATTCGAACCGGAGCGCGCGGCCCCAATTTTTCTCCGGTTTCCGCTTGCGCCACCGGGACTCATGCGATTGGAGAAGCTTTTCATATAATTAAGCGCGGCGAGGCGGATGCTATCATTGCCGGAGGAGCCGAAGCTACAATTGTGGAGACGGCCATGGCCGGATTCGGCAATATGAAAGCCATGACAACTCGTAATGATCCCCCCGAAAAAGCCAGCTGCCCTTTTGATGCGCGTCGTGATGGTTTCATCATGAGCGAAGGCGCCGGGATCTTAATTTTGGAAGAATTAGAACATGCCAAAAATCGTGGCGCCAAAATTTACGCTGAAGTCATTGGTTTTGGTATGAACAGTGATGCCTACCACATCACTTCACCGAAACCCGACGGCTCGGGGGCAGCCCGTTGTATGGAACTGGCAATGGCTTCCGCTGGAATAAGAATGGACCAGGTTGATTACATTAATGCCCATGGAACTTCCACTCCAGTAAATGATGCCATGGAGACCAAAGCCATTAAACTCGCTTTTGGCAACCATGCCTCGAAAATTCTGGTGAACTCCACCAAATCTATGACAGGACATATGTTGGGCGCTACCGGCGCAGTTGAAGCCGCCTTTACCGCATTAACTTTACAACATCAAATTATCCCGCCCACCATTAACTTGGAGACGCCGGACCCGGAATGCGATTTGGATTACGTTCCGAATAAAGCCCGGCCAGCCGTGGTCACTGTGGGAATATCCAATTCCTTTGGGTTTGGCTCCACCAATGCTTGTATCGTTTTAAAGCGATTTGCTGAATGACTCTTTAATGAACAATAAAAAAATGGTTGGATCCAAATTCCCAACCATTTTTTGTTATACCTTTGCAACTGAATATAAATCTAAATATTTTGTCTCAACCGGCAAGCAATCTCGATTTGAAACTATACGCCATATATCGCTCATAAACTCGCTTTTGCCGGTTCAATTTCCTGAATGTATTGATGAATCGCTTCACGGTCGGCGGTACTTATACTATCAAAACACAAACTATGATAATAAAGGTTATACTTGGTGTTTTTGGAGTTAAGCACGGAAACCCTTGGATTGATTTTTTGTGTGGTTCCCGGAATGTTAAAATTGGAAAACAACCGGGTTCCTTTCTCAAAATTATCAAGCGAAATAACTCCCATACCCTTTTCGCTAATGTTTTCAATATAAGCGCATAATCTTTCCGATTCATCCCCCGTCTTCATTTCCGCTATAATATGCGTATTTACCCTAGGAACTTGACGTTTTTCATTTAACATTCTTTGAAATCCTCCTTCAAATAAACTAGAAATAAGGTTTACCTTTTTTAATTATCGTCAAATTCAAGGAATAAATTAGACCATTTCAAAATTTTTCGGCATAATTCAGCTCTTTTTTTATTCGGATAAGATGTATACTTTAATATTTTTAACACCAAACATGGCCGCCTCGCGAAAAGTTTCGTAACAAAGATCAATTCGATTTCCTTTTATGGCGCTACCGATGTCGGCGGCTTCCGCCTTGCCATATCCTTCAATATACAATTTGGTACCCAGCTTGATTACTTTCGGGTCAACCGCCACATATCCAAATCCGGCCTTTTTTCCGGTGTAAGTTACCCCGTAAACCGCATATTTCCCGCAGCTTTCAGGCCCTGGATAGTAAGCGGTGGCTTTCATGGTCTTCACTTCGATATACCGAAAAGAACCCCGGCTGGTATATAACGTGCGAATCACTGGTTTAATCCCCACCAGCACAATGGAATTAACGGTTGGTTTTATTATTCTTTCTGCGATAGTTTCACGCCGGGTTTCGCGGCCATCTTCGTAAAACACCTTAATCCGGCGTTCGGCGAGTCCAGGCTTACCAATTTGAACTGTTTTTTGAACACCTCGTTCCAAATCCCGGTCTTTACGATATTCGGTAGCTGGTTGCACTGCTATCTGCCGGGCAATTATGGTACTGGTCACTTGAATGATCCGAATCTTTTGATGTGGACTTACTATCGTTTCCAGCCCTGGGACTACTTTATCGTCCTGATTGTACTTGACCTGCTCCTGTAGCAACAGATCACCGACGCTTTGGGATATGGTATTCACCTGGGACAACTTCCCCGAACTAACAATCTCCACCGGAAAAGCTCTGAGTACTTCAATTTTTGAATTGTTACCCACCGCCGTGGTAAGCGCCGGACGTACCACATCCCCATCATTTAAGGTGATCCTTTTCTCCCGCAACACTCCGGCTACCGTTCCACTTAAAGTTTTCCAAGCATAATATTTCCCTTCTACTTCCAGCGACACTTGGTTCAACGCTTTTATGTAGACACAATAACTGAGCAGGATCGATATCCCAAGAAGACCTACGATACCTGCGTATATTTGCTGCCGTTTACCCCATTTAATAAACTTCATTCTTACCTCCCTAAAAATAATTGTGATTTTGAAAATTATCCTAGGTTTTATATAAAAATGAACTCTTCTCTCTAAACTATATTTTTATATGAAACTTAATATTACAGTATCATTTTCATGGAATAAAAATACTGGATATTAAAATTTCCCCGAACCCATCTTAAAATCCTGCCATCCAACACAAATTGCAGACTCCAATAATTGCCAAAATTAGCTATTAATTCATTCCAAATGTTCGCGAATCCGTAATTCCACTCCCAGGTCTCTGGTAATTTTCGTTGCTTCTCCAATATCCACCCCCGGATATCGGACTACCGATAAAACCACCTTCGGTATATAAAAGGTACTGCGCCGCACAAAATCTAATACCGCCGGGAATGCCTTTTCTCCATATGGAGATTGGGTTATCTTTAAGTAAGCCTCTGAATTATGGGCGTTTAAACTGATCGATATGGCATCGATTAAACCTTTAAGTTGCGGTAAAACATCATAACCCAGAAATAAATCGGCCAAACCATTGGTGTTTATTCTTATTCCGATATCCAATTGTTCACTACGAATCCGTTCTTTTAAAGCAGTCGCAACCTCAATTATCACTTCCGGTCGCAACAGTGGCTCACCATAACCACAAAACACAATCTCCCGTATCCCTTTTAAATGCCCAACCGCTGCCAAAATCTCCCCGGCCATGGGCTCCCGTTCTAACCATAAATTATACCCAACCCCGTCCACTGAATTGCGAATACAAAATAAACATGCATTGGGACAACGATTGGTGATATTTAGATATAATGAACCATTCAGGGGGTATGCAAATACCAGATCATTGTTTTTTCCGCCGACTACTCTTTCCATTGTTTTTCCCTCCAAAACGGATAGCCTACTTTACTATACATCCTCATAGTGTATAGCTCTGGGCGCGCGTACCATAAAAGTGTCTACCGTAAGGGAACCCTACAACAGAAATAATTCCAAATAATAAGGCTACGAAAATCGCCCCTCGCTCTAAGTTTTGGATGCTATGTTTTACATCTACATGTTTTTATATTTTAAATAACTCCCTGGAATTAGCGGTAGTCGCCTCCATAACTTCCTCAACCGCCAATCCTTTAATATCCGCCAATTTCGCTCCGATTACAGATACCCGCGACGGTTCATTCCGCCGTCCCCGAAACGGGTGAGGCGAAAGATACGGCGCATCAGTTTCCACCAATAATTTGGACAAGGGCAGTTTCTCAGCGACCTCACGAAGCTTAGCGGCATTGGTGAATGTAATTGACCCGGCGAACGAAATCAACAACCCCAATTTTAAACATTGGTTGGCGGTTTCCAAGCTACCCCCGTAACAATGCATAACTCCCCATCCGCCGGATGGTCCGGTTTTACGGGTAATTGGGGATTGTCTAGTGGAAAAGCGGGTTAAAATCTCTAATGTATCTTGATGAGCTTCCCGGTTATGAATGATTACCGGTTTATTATATTGTCCGGCCAAGTGTAGTTGTGCCTCAAAGACTGCAATTTGTTCCTCTTTAGAGGAGTGATTATAATGATAATCCAGGCCAATCTCACCCACCGCCACCACCTTGGGTTCCCGCAACAATCTCTCCATACGGCCGACGGTTTTAGAATCCCAAAGTTTCGCATCATGCGGGTGAATTCCCACCGCCGCCCAAAGCCGTGGTTCATTAGCAGCCAATTCAACCGCCCGCTCCGAAGACGGCAGATCATAGCCGGGAACAATAACGGCTTCGACATTTTGAGCCACCATATCCTCAATTACTTTCCGGTAATCGTCCCGAAAAGCGTCATCATTTAAATGGGAGTGACTGTCGATCCACATTTATCTAACCTTGGAACCTTCCCCAATTTCCAGTTCCGGCCGTAATACAGCCAGTTTTCCCTGATCATTGGAGGCGGCTAATAACATTCCCTCGGAGAGTAAACCGCGTAATTTAGCGGGCTTTAAATTGGCGACCACTACAATTTCTTTACCGATAAGTTGTTCCGGTGTATAATGTTGGGCAATTCCGGCGACTATCTGCCGCTGTTCCCCCATCACTTTGATTTGCAGCTTTAACAATTTATCCGAACCTTCAACCTTCTCTGCCGCCAGCACTTTAGCCACCCGTAGGTCTACTTTGGCAAATTCCTCAATCGAGATCTGCTCTTGTTTCGGGAGTTCGGCTGATTTTTCCGGTGAGCCGGTTTTACCGGCCGCCGCCGGGGCTTCATTTTTTGGTTCTTTCACTTCCACAGGTTCCACCTCAATTCGCGGAAAAATCGGATTTCCTTTCTGGGTATGGGTTCCGGCTTTTAACCATCCCCATTGTATTGCATCCTGATAATTTACAGTATCAGGAGTTCCCTCGATCCCAAGTTGACTGAAAATTTTGTTGGGAGTTTCCACCAGAAACGGAACTAGCAAGACGGCCACCAAGCGTAATGTCTCCGCCATGGTGTATAACACTGTATGCAAACGTTCTTGCTGTCCGGGATTTTTGGCTAATGCCCAGGGAGAAGCTTCATCAATGTATTTATTGGCACGACTAACCAATTTAAAAATAGTAGTCAAAGCGCCGCTGACTTCGAGGCTCCGCATTGCCCGGTTGGTCTCACGTACAGTTTCAACGGCTTGATCGAGCACTTGCCGGTCCAATTCCTGGTAAATTCCGGGGGTGGGAATAACCCCTCCGGCAAATTTCTCAATCATGGATAAGGTACGGTGTAATAAATTCCCCAAATCATTGGCCAAATCGGTATTAATCCTGAGCACCAAAGCCTCCTCGGAATATGACCCATCAGAACCGAACGGAATCTCCCGGAGCAGGAAATACCGGATCGCATCCAAGCCGTACTTATCGATTAATATCAGCGGATCAATGACGTTTCCTTTCGATTTCGACATTTTACCGCCATCAAGCACCAACCAGCCATGGCCGAAAACTTGCTTGGGTAATGGCAAATCTAGAGCCATTAATATAATGGGCCAGATGATGGTGTGGAAACGGACGATCTCCTTCCCGACCAAATGGATATCCGCCGGCCAAAATTTTTGAAATAACGGAGTTGGTTCCGGATATCCCAAAGCCGTGATATAGTTGGATAACGCATCCAGCCAGACATAAACCACGTGTTTGGGATCGAATGTAACCGGAATACCCCAATTAAAGGTGGTACGAGAGACACAAAGATCTTCCAGGCCGGGTTTAAGGAAATTATTAATCATTTCGTTTTTACGGGAAACCGGCTTGATAAAATCCGGATTGGCTTCGATATATTGCAACAAACGGTCCGCGTACTTGGATAATTTGAAAAAATAACTTTCTTCCTTGACCAACTCCACCGGGCGGCCGCAATCCGGGCATTTTCCTTCTTGAATTTGACGTTCTAACCAAAAAGCTTCACATGGTGTACAATACCAGCCCTCATATTCACTTTTATAAATGTCGCCTTTATTATAGAGGGTTTCGAAGATTTGTTGCACCGCTTTTTCATGCCGGGTTTCGGTGGTCCGGATGAAATCATCATTACTAATCTGAAATTTTTGCCATAATTTCTTAATATCCGCGACAATATGATCGACGTATTCTTGTGGATTTTGTCCGACCGCTTCCGCTTTCCGCTGTATTTTTTGACCATGCTCATCGGTGCCGGTTAGAAACCAGACTTCATCACCAATTTGGCGGTGAAACCTGGCCAAGGCATCCGCAATTACCGTGGTATAAGCATGGCCAATATGTAAATTGTCACTCGGATAATAAATTGGGGTGGTAATATAATATTTACCCATCCACTTTCCCTCCTGTAGTAAATCGATTCCCACATCACCTTGAATGAATGCATTATTGTTTTAATCTGTGACTGTAATATACCCATTTATACCTTTTTTGTCAAGGGCATCATCCTATTTTTATATGAATTCGGCATAAAATTTTAAATAACCAAATATCTGGAATGAAACCGACCAATTGCCGGGAGCACCCCTACTTACAATATCCTTATGTCGAATTTTAACAAATTTCAACGGAATTTAACGGCAAAAAATTTTCCATTTATTAGGGCAAATATCATTATTGCCAGCCTTCTTTCATTTCTTTTATTGCCATTCAAAAATATTATAACTACATAATTATCAAGCCTTTATGGATTAAGCGGCTGTAAATCTTGGGTATTTTTTGCTTGGATCAATTTGACTATGTATGAAGATTTAGGTATAATGTATCTATAATTCATGTCGAATTTTGGCAGTTAATTTTTACAAAAGGAGTGTTGGCTATTATGATGAAATCCACTGGAATTGTTAGAAAGGTAGACGAATTAGGGCGTGTTGTAATTCCCATCGAATTACGGCGCACACTTCAAATTGATGAGAAAGATGCTCTTGAGATTTATGTAGATGGAGAAAAAATTATTTTGAAGAAGTATGAACCTGCTTGCATCTTTTGCGGTAATGCCGAAGGTATTAAAAACTTCAAAGAGAAGAATATCTGCAAAACTTGTATTGATTCCATGAAAGTTGTCAGCTAAAATGAGGGATTACCCCCCTCATTTTTTATTTTTTTCTTGCTCCGCCAGATACATTTGATATATCTCTTTAGTGGTTTTACCGGTTTGTTTTGCGATAGCCCGTATTTCCGAACGCAAGCTTGAACCAGGGGATACGGTCTTAATTGGGCCGGCCAGAGTGGAGAAATCAACCGGTTTTATATCCGGTGAGCATTCCAAAGCCATATTTTCTTGACTACCTTCCACCACAATGGTGAACTCCCCTTTTAATTTCTCCAAACCGTTAATTTTTGCCAAGATTTCCGGTAAAGTACCCCGGATAAACTCTTCGTGAATTTTGGTCAACTCCCGGGCTAACACCGCTCTTCGCTCTCCAAAAACTTCGTAAATATTGCGTAAAGTATCCGCGAGACGATGAGGAGCTTCATAAAAGATTAAGGTGCCGCTGAAAGCTGTCATTTCTTTTAACCTATCCTGTTGGGCCTGGTTTTTTCGAGGTAAAAAACCTTCAAACCGGAATGACGCGGTATCCAGTCCAGAGGCCGCCAAAGCGGTTATCACCGCCGATGGGCCGGGAATGGGAATTACCATGATCCCTTGTTTTACAGCTTCCCGCACCAAAATGTTTCCCGGATCGGAAATCCCCGGCATTCCCGCATCCGAAACCAAAGCCACATTTAGGCCGTTTAATATTTGGGGAATTAAATAGGCGGCCCGCTCCGGCTCGTTATGCTGAAAATAACTGGTGAGTTTCTTTTTGATTTGATAATGATTTAACAGTTTTAAAGTATGCCGGGTATCTTCAGCTGCGATTAAATCAACTTCAGCGAGGATTTTCAAAGCGCGGAAAGTAATGTCTTCCAGATTCCCTAAGGGGGTTGCCACCAAATACAGTTTACCGCAGGCGATTATGATCACTCCTTTATTAAAGCGGTGCTTCAACCAATTATTTGCCCTCTGTAATTTGTTCCAGTTCCATGATTTGTCGTTGAATCCGGTAAAGCTCATCTTTACCGGTTCGTTCAACTTTAAGATAGCGTTCCTTTCGCCCCCAACGTTCCAATTGGGCGATCTCTTCCGCGACCAAGTTATCATCAATCAAGTAAAAATCGTCCTTTTCCGGATGAATGCCATCCGTTTTGAAATTATACCAGACCCGGTAACCGATCTGTAACGATCGTCGGTCAATATAGAGCAGTTCCAATAAATCTTGAACTCTGGACCAAGACCAGCAAGTTAAGAATTCCAGGCGGAAGTACTGATGAGCCCAGGCGAAAAACGAGGACACCCCCGGACGCAGTTGATAATAATCATCATATTCGCCGAAAAGAACGCCATCAATGTCGATAAACAATATTTTCTCCTTCAAAATTCCCATTCCTTTTTATCGATTTTTAAAGTTGCACTTCCAGTAAATGACTATAATTTGATATTTAAAATCAATAAACCCGTTAGCTCCACCAACTCATTACCGGCTCCCAGAATGTCACCGGTGATCCCGGTAAATCTTCTTTTGATGACCCAATTCATTAGAGGCAAAACAAACAAGGTTACCGCCAGTAATATCAAGCTATATGGCCAACCGCAGCCTGCAAAAAAGGCCATTATCAAGGTAGAAACCCCCAAATCCAGGTATCTTCGCGTAACCTGAAAACTTTGTAGCAATCCTTTGGAAATTGAGGGTTGAGAATAGATTTGAAAGGCCATTACCCAACGCGACAGGGCAAAAAGGCTCATTGAAGTATAAATTCCGGTAGCCATTAATTTAGGTATGGTATATACTTTACCCAGGATTAAAAAAATTAAGGCAATCACTCCAAAAGCGCCTAACCGGCTATCTTTCATAATCATTAAACTTTTTTGAGGTTCTTTGCTCCCAAACCCATCGGCGGTATCCGCCCAACCATCCCAATGAATACACCCGGTTAAGACCGCCCCAATGAAAGTGGTAAGCCAAGCCGCAATATTCTCGGGAAATATCCAGCTCAGAAGCCACCATAATCCCCAAATGACAGCACCCAGGATGGCTCCCACCAACGGGAAAAATTTAACCGAGCCGCCCAAATCCACTGGCTTTAATTCCTTGGGGCTTACTGGAAAAATTGTTAAAAAGCCAAGGGCTACTCTAAATGATCGCAACAACAGAGTTCATCTCCTTATGCGCCTAAGTCCTCTGAGGGAAATATCTCTATACACCGCCCCATTCATTCAGACTTCCCCTCTAGTATTCTATGCCCTCTCTGGCCTTAAATCCTTCCCGATAGGGATGTTTTATCATTTTCATTTCGGTGACCAAATCCGCCAATTCTAAAATAAATCCGGGCATATCTCGTCCGGTTAACACCAACTCAAGGCCCACCGGCTTTTGTTTCAAAGTGGCCAATACCATTTCGAATTCCAGCAGCCGGTGATTCAGCGCGTGGCTCAACTCATCGATAACGATCAAATCATTTTCTTCATCCAGAATCGCCGTAGTAATTTTACGCCATCCATTGACAGCTTGTTCGATCTCCCGCGTCGTTTGCGATTGGTTGATGAGCCATTGGCCGGTGCCTAGCGGATATACCGGTAATGGCGGTTTGAATTCCATCAAAGATCTTTCTTCTCCCGAACCTCCGGGCGCCTTTAGAAATTGGTATACTTTAACCTTCAATCCACGGCCCCATGCTCGTACAGCTTGGCCCATGGCTGCCGTAGTTTTTCCCTTACCGTCACCGGTATAAACCTGAATTAATCCCTGCTTCATTTTCGTACCCCATTTAAACTTCCCATAATCCAAACCAAAGAAAACCATTTTCAGGATCAATTTTAGCGACTAGAAATTGGCGATCATCGTATTGACTTGTCACTACATAACCAACTTCAAATGGAAAATCTCCACCAAAAAAATCTTTATTGACCCGCATTTTTAACCCGTCACTATCTTTTTCAATAAATTGAAAACCACTCAAATAACTTAGTGATTTATATAACCTTTCATCAAGTTTTTCTTCCGCAGGTGTTTGGGTCCTCGTTTCCGGTACTGGCACCATTGTTTGAAATTCATTGGAATCGGGCATAAAAATCACCCCTTTTATTGAATTAATTATACCAGTTATATCCTGAGATTCAATATTTAAAATCACGAATACTCACCGAATATTGATTCAAAACAAAAACGGTGTGAGTAAATCAAGAATTCACCGTTCACACCGCTTAGACATTGTTTTTTTGTTTTCAAACCTCAAATTTATTAATTACTGCTAACAATTCTGGTTAACGTATTAACCTTTGGGAAAAAGTCCACTTTGGTAACGACATCAAGTTGAGTCCATTCGGATACTTTGATTAGGATGTGTGCAACCACTTTTTGCATTAGTTTCGCCGGTTCATGGCATCTTCCCGGCGTCAATACAAAATCCGTATCAATATCCAACAAATGATTTTGTACCTCGGTGAACGGCGTCCGTTCCACTCCGGGAATATCCACACTAACCATGAATGGAATATTCTCTTCCTCTTCGCGGACTACACCTTCACGATCCACGAAAAAGATTTGTTTATGAATCGTGCCTTGTTTCACCACTTTGTTACGAAAGACATGATCGGTTACATCTCTAACATCGGCAATAATCCGGTCAATTTTAACGGCATTTATCGCGATATTTCCTTCTACTACAACTTGGGCAACCGCTTCGCCGATTACTTTTAATACTTTTACCCGCTCCAATTTGGTTCTGATTTGTTGGCTGGGGCTAATGGATGTATGACAGAAGCAACTCATAATAATCCTCCTTCAAGCAATTATTAGAATTGTTGTCACAATTCTTTACTACATAATACGTATACTCGGCCAATTTGGGTATCCGCAAAATGACTATTTTTGGATATTGGGCTTATGAAACTTGTTGCACCTGAATATGTTGTAGTGGTAATGGCAGCTTAATTTTCTCCTTTTTAAAAGCATCCTGGATTTTTATCACCAGCTGATCCATAGCTTTTCCGGTGTTATGGCAATCATCAACCGTGGCTACAATTAATAGTTCAATATAGTAAGGGCCAAAACCTGTACAGATCACTGTAGCCTGTGTTCTTTTCGATACAGTCTCCTCGTTTGCGCAAACCGAAAGAATGATTTGTTTAACCCGCTCTAAATCTTCCTCCATAGCCACACCGATTTTTAATTTAACATTAGTGGCAAGATTGGGCTGACTCCAGTTAGTGATCCGGGAACCGGCGACCTCCCTGTTGGGAACAATGATCAATCGTTGCTCCAGTGATAGAATTCGAGTACTGCGTAATCCAATTTCTATCACATCACCCATGACCCCGTCTTTCAATTCGATTCGATCGCCTACATGAAATGACCGATCAAGGATAATACTTACTCCGGCAATTAAATCGGCCAAAGCGGCTTGTGCTCCAAAAGCGATGGCTAATGAAGCCACTCCTGCGGTAGCCACCAAACCGGTTAAGTCGACCTTAAACTGCGCTAAGATAATCGTTGCTGCAATAAAGTATATTATTACCGTTCCTACTTTCCGTAACACGGGAAAGAGTGTATTATCCAATGTAGACTCCGTTTTGGGGGCGATGTCTTGGAGATACCAGTCGGTAAAACCCTTTATAATCGAATTGACCAAACTGGCCAGAAATAATATAAGAAATAAATAGAGAATGTTCTCTACCGTTTTTACATAGATTTTAACCTCTTTTGCGGAAGTAATGGTAATATGAGCCGCCAAAAATACCGAGCCTAATGTTAATAACCGGACAAACGGTTTGTGAAGATTTTTTCCCAAATGATCATCCAATGAGCTTTCTGTTTTGGTGGTTATCGGTAGAATCCATTTTCCCCAAATGAATATAACCAACTTGGATAAAATCCAACCCACAAAGGAAATTCCAATAAACCACAATATTCGATTCCCGAAACTAAGTCCATTGAAATATTTAGAGAGCCATGATTTACCAAATTCAAAATTATTAGCATAATAACTAAGCATCAACATTATCTTGAAATCCTCCCTAAATTAGTTAATCATTCGCTAGTGTTATTTTTAACCCCGATTCGGTATGTTCTTATTGGGTATTGTTCTTAAAGTTACTTGCCGATTTAGGTTATGTGATGTAAACATACTATTCTTCAATATGGTTCATAAAAATCCTGCTATAAGGTTATTCTTTTATTTCTCCGCTCGGTTTTATATCCAAAAGCTTATTAGAATCGATTGTAACAAATAAATATGGAATCGGTCATGGACTTTTATGACTAGACTCCATCCATGCCATCAACATATAAAAAAGATCCCGGGTTTATATCCGGGATCTTTTTATTAAAATTACTCCTGGCAATGACTTACTCTCCCAGCCGGTTACCCGACAAGTACCATCAGCGCTGAGGGGCTTAACTGCTGTGTTCGGAATGGGAACAGGTGGTTCCCCCTCGCCATAATCACCAGGAATCTTTATAACAATTGTCAGTGAACTATTTTCAATGTTACAAGTGATAACTGTCAATAGTTCATTGTACATTGAAAACTGTACCCTGGAAACTGAATAGGAAGCAAATATATTTCATACCGAGAAACAATGCAGGGCTTCTTGATTAAGGTCAAGTCCTCGACTGATTAGTACCGGTCAGCTGAATACATTACTGCACTTACACTTCCGGCCTATCAACCTCGTGTTCTTACAAGGAGTCTTACTAGGTTAACCCTATGGGAGATCTAATCTTGAGGTCGGTTTCGCGCTTAGATGCCTTCAGCGCTTATCCGATCCGCACATAGCTATCCAGCCGTGCCCCTGGCGGAACAACTGGGACACTAGCGGTGCGTCCATCCCGGTCCTCTCGTACTAAGGACAGAACCTCTCAAATCTCCTGCGCCCGCGGTAGATAGGGACCGAACTGTCTCACGACGTTCTGAACCCAGCTCGCGTACCGCTTTAATTGGCGAACAGCCAAACCCTTGGGACCTACTTCAGCCCCAGGATGCGACGAGCCGACATCGAGGTGCCAAACCTCCCCGTCGATATGGACTCTTGGGGGAGATAAGCCTGTTATCCCCGAGGTAGCTTTTATCCGTTGAGCGATGGCCCTTCCACTCGGTACCACCGGATCACTAAGTCCGACTTTCGTCACTGCTCGACTTGTTGGTCTCGCAGTTAGGCTCCCTTCTGCCTTTGCACTCTTCGCGCGATTTCCAACCGCACTGAGGAAACCTTTGAGCGCCTCCGTTACTCTTTAGGAGGCGACCGCCCCAGTCAAACTGCCTGCCTAGCAATGTCCCGTGACCAGCTTCATGGCCTCCGGTTAGAGCTTCAGTATTACCAGGGTGGTATCCCAAGGTCGACTCCAATCAAGCTGACGCCCAATCTTCTCTGTCTCCCACCTATCCTGTACAGATAATACCGAAACTCAATGCTAAGCTGCAGTAAAGCTCTACGGGGTCTTTCCGTCCAATCGCGGGTAACCGGCATCTTCACCGGTAATTCAATTTCGCCGAGCCCCTTGTCGAGACAGTTCCCAGATCATTACACCATTCGTGCGGGTCGGAATTTACCCGACGAGGAATTTCGCTACCTTAGGACCGTTATAGTTACGGCCGCCGTTTACTGGGGCTTAAGTTCAAAGCTTCGCTTGCGCTAACCCATCCCCTTAACCTTCCAGCACCGGGCAGGTGTCAGCCCCTATACATCGTCTTACGACTTAGCAGAGACCTGTGTTTTTGCTAAACAGTTGCCTGGGACTATTCTCTGCGGCTCTATCTCTAGAGCACCCCTTCTCCCTAAGTTACGGGGTCAATTTGCCGAGTTCCTTAACAAGGGTTCTCTCGCTCGTCTTAGGATTCTCTCCTCACCTACCTGTGTCGGTTTGCGGTACGGGCACCCACTCCCTCAATAGAGGCTTTTCTTGACAGTGTGAAATCAGCTGCTTCGCCTTGCGGCTCCCCATCAATCCTCATAATTAACTCTCCGGATTTGCCTAAAGAGTCTTACTCAAACCTTAGACGCACTCAACCATTCATGCGCTCAGCCTATCCTCCTGCGTCACCCCTTCTCTCAAACAGTTATGGGTGGTATCGGAATATCAACCGATTGTCCATCACCTACGCCTTTCGGCCTCAGCTTAGGTCCCGACTAACCCTGGGCGGACGAGCCTTCCCCAGGAAACCTTAGGTTTTCGACGGCTAGGATTCTCACCTAGCTCTCGCTACTTATGCCAGCATACTCTCTCGTATACAGTCCACCACTCCTTACGATATGACTTCTACCCGTATACGATGCTCCTCTACCATGTATTTCTACATCCACAGCTTCGGTGGTAAGTTTTAGCCCCGTACATCTTCGGCGCAGGACCTCTCGACCAGTGAGCTATTACGCACTCTTTGAATGTATGGCTGCTTCTAAGCCAACATCCTGGTTGTCTGTGAAATCCCACATCCTTTTCCACTTAACTTACACTTTGGGACCTTAGCTGATGGTCTGGGCTGTTTCCCTTTTGACCACGGACCTTATCACCCGTAGTCTGACTCCCGGAATTCAAGTATATGGCATTCGGAGTTTGATAGGGTTCAGTAACCTATACGGCCCCTAGCCCATTCAGTGCTCTACCTCCATTACTCATTTCCGAGGCTAGCCCTAAAGCTATTTCGAGGAGAACCAGCTATCTCCGAGTTCGATTGGAATTTCTCCGCTATCCACAGCTCATCCGATGATTTTTCAACATCAACCGGTTCGGACCTCCATTAAGTTTTACCTTAACTTCATCCTGTCCATGGATAGGTCACCCGGTTTCGGGTCTACGACATACAACTAATTTCGCCCTGTTCAGACTCGGTTTCCCTTCGGCTCCGTACCTTAAGTACTTAACCTCGCTGCATATCGTAACTCGCTGGCTCGTTCTACAAAAAGCACGATGCTATCCATTAACGGACTACATCTGTTTGTAAGCACACGGTTTCAGGTTCTATTTCACTCCCCTCCCGGGGTTCTTTTCACCTTTCCCTCACGGTACTTCTCCACTATCGGTCACCAGGTAGTATTTAGCCTTGGGAGGTGGTCCTCCCTGCTTCCCACGGGATTTCTCGTGTCCCGTGGTACTCTGGATCACAGCTTAAGCTTTGAATCTTTCGCCTACAGGGCTATAACCTTCTGTGGCTGGCCTTTCCAGACCTCTTCGACTAGACCTCAGCTTACTTTGTACTGTGTCCTCAACCCCATATCCAAAGGACATGGTTTGGGCTCCTTCCTTTTCGCTCGCCGCTACTTAGGAAATCGATGATTCTTTCTCTTCCTCCGGGTACTTAGATGTTTCAGTTCCCCGGGTCTACCTTCCTGAAGCTATTTATTCACTTCAGGATAACTGGTTTTAACCAGCTGGGTTGCCCCATTCGGAAATCTGTGGATCACGGCCTATTTGCGGCTACCCACAGCTTATCGCAGCTTATCACGTCCTTCTTCGGCTCCTGGTGCCAAGGCATTCACCATGCGCTCATATTAGCTTGACCTAAAATTGTTTTTTTCTTTCGCAGTGTTTTACCTTTGCTTATTGTTCGTTGTGCAGTTTTCAAAGAACTTAGGATTCAAAAGGCTTTCGCCTCTTGGTCCTTCAAAATTAAACAGTAGAAAAACGAATCGCGTGTTTACCTAAATACGTGACTTCCCCGGGGCAGCAATTCTTTCGAACGCTGATGCATGCATCAGCTTAGCTGCCCGAGAAAAGCCATTTAGGCTTTTCTCCATAGAAAGGAGGTGATCCAGCCGCAGGTTCTCCTACGGCTACCTTGTTACGACTTCACCCCAATCATCAACCCCACCTTCGGCAGCTGCTCCCATTTCTGGTTGGCTCACTGACTTCGGGTGTTGCCGACTCTCGTGGTGTGACGGGCGGTGTGTACAAGGCCCGGGAACGCATTCACCGCGACATGCTGATTCGCGATTACTAGCAACTCCAGCTTCATGCAGGCGAGTTGCAGCCTGCAATCCGAACTGGGACCGGTTTTAC
>JAEZJQ010000029.1 GCA_023436305.1 Bacillota bacterium | reverse complement strand
TTTTCAATGGCCGGTTCCACCTGCCAGAATTCTTTTAAGGCCAGGTATTCTTTGACAAATTCGGCTTCACCGGGTTTTACTCCCCGTTCGGCCCGGATCAATAAATTCTTGGCGGTGTGTTCGGGGGCGATGAACTCGATGACGGCGGTGTTGTAACCCATTATCCTGAGAACCAGGGCCCGAAAGGTATCGGTGAGCAGGTCGGAGAGGCGTTCTTTTAAAATGCCGTGCCGCAACACCGGACGAAACAGGGGCGCCTGGAGTTGATTATGCAGTTCGTGCTGGCAGCAGGGGACGGCCAGGATGACCCGGGCTTGCCAGAGGATGCCCTTGGCGATGACCTGATCGGTGGCGGTGTCACAAGCATGGAGGCTCAGGACCATGCTGGGCGGAGTGGGAGGTTGGAATTCGGCGATCTTGGCCACATGAAACTCTAAGCCCGGCCAGCCTAAAGTGTCCCGGAGCCGGTTGCATTTGGCGATTAGTTCGGGGTTGAAGTCGATGCCGGTGACATGGACCGGGAGATTACGGATATTATGTAAGTAATGATAGGCGGCGAAGGTCAAGTAGGCGCTGCCGCAACCGCAGTCAATGATTTCCAGTGGTTGATGATTGGCATCGGGAAGGATCTGCTCAATGTCATCGGGTACAGTCTTTTCGATGTCATCGAGTAAAATCTTTCCGATGTCATCGAGTAAAGTCTTTTCGATGATCCGTAAAAATTCATTGATCTGGATGAACTTATCGTGCATGGGGGCCAATATTTTTCCCTGACGGTTCATTATCCCAATTTCATGGAGAAACGGATCGGGGGTATCGGCGTTTAACGGATACTTTTTGCGATGATTATGGGCCAGATCCGGTTTCGCTTCAGGATTGGCCGGTTTGCCGCGGGTGACAATAATTTTGCCCCCGGTGGTGATCCGGACCTGAATTTCCCCGGTGGTGGCTTGCAGGTTGATTTGGCCGAAGGGAAGGGCCAAAACCTTATCCAGGTGTTCCTCCTTCTCGGCCCCGGAATAGTTTTTAGTGATGTCCTTTTTGGGATCGAAATAGGAAAACTGGAGGTGGTGTTGGCCTTTGATGAGAACCGGCCGGACTTTGATCTTGATCCAGGGAGTTTCATCGTCCCGCAGTTTATGGCAGAAAGTCAGTTGGATGAAGGTGGCCTGGTCGAGGGCCGCCGTTTTGATCAAGGTTTGGTAGTTTTGGTTCCGGTGACCGGTGTGGTTATCCATGGAGGTATTGTTGGTAGAGGGGCTGATAATCATACACACCTTTCGAAAAGCGGTTGGAGATTTGTACAGACGGTACGAAATAAAAAAGAAAGGGGGCTAAAGAGGTTACTTTACCCGTTTTAGCCCTTCTCCGAAAGTACGGAACTGGGAACGCAAATCTTCTAATATTACTGCAACTTTGTTATCATCCATAACAAAACTCCTCATGATTTACCTGCCTATTATTTTATCATAATTTTAATCCAAGGAGAATTTTATTTTGTCTTAATGGCCGGTGGAACTGCCGGTAGTGTATAGGTGGATTGCTTTTGGAGGGCTCGATGAAGTAAAAACTGTCTGAACCGCTGATTTATCTGATTTTTAAATTAACTTAATTAAAACATAGGACCTTTGATTCATTCGTATAGTATGAAAAAGACCTTCAGAAACATTGTCTCGGCAATATCGAATAGCAAAGCTAGGAGTCTGTGCGGCTAATCGATTTTCGAAGCGTATTTAGTATTAAGTGACATATTCTAATAAACAATATAGTGGTTTTAAGTTATTAAAAAGTGTTACGCGCACAGACTCCTAGGGGATAGTTGGCCCGAATTTCAACTTTTTCATCCTTGTTTGTGCCAGACTCTGACATAGCGGTTAACACGAAAATAGGTTAGCAGGTATACGTTAAAAACAACCCTCTATCTCCCTAAGGGAGCATTCGCCTTAATCTACTGTCAATCCTTAAAGGCACATAGCCAAGAACTTTGTATGATTGACTGCATTGAATTCGCGATGGCTCCCGCAGGGAGACAAGCTCCCTTAGGGAGCACGAGGGGCATTAACGATAATCGGGTAATTTTCATTCCTGGTTGTGCCTTGAAGGCATGGATGGTTAACCCGGAAAATCAGTGGTCAGGTTTTTATTATAGAAAGGGTGGGGGAAGCCGATATAAGTAAGGTAGTTAACACAAAAAAGAAAGCTTTGATCCCGGTTTTAAAACTATGAGACAGGAGTAAAGACAACATGAAATTGAAGCGAATGGACCTGACAAAAAAAGAGTGGTTGAAACTTTTCCTTATTGCCGCTACCGCGACGATATTTCGCCTGATACTCCAGGTATTTATGCCGGATACAGGCAGTACGCCGTTACCGCCCAGTATCATTGTAAAATCAGGGCTGATGCCAATTGCTTTTACAGTTTTCGGCCTGTTGGTCTATGGATTATTGGCCGTTGTATTCGTCCTGATCCGGGACGGACTGCCGGGAAAGAGGATGATGAAAGGTTTGAGATTCGGCTTGGCTTTCGGGTTGATGTGGGTAGTTTATTTATTTGAACCTTTGCCTTTTAACTCGGGAACCCCGCTGATGGATATGCTGGCTTATCCGTTGGCAGACGGTGTGGCGCTTTTCGTGCTGGGATTATTGTTGGGGAGATTCATGGTTCGCGATTCCGCGGAACCGGGAAAAAAGGGAAAGGGGCCGGCGATAATGCCATTGGCGGTGATTCCGGTATTATTCATGGTGGCGAGGTATGTGGGTTATACGGTGATTCATATAGATTCGGATTATACCGCCAGGCCGTTGGAAACCATGGCCTGGGTCTGCGCAACCGGGCTTTGGGTTGGGGTTATGTATTTTTTGCTCAGGCCGGGTATTGCGGTAAAATCACCGTTAGTCAAAGCGGGTTATTTTGGTTTGCTGGTCTTTGGGATTGATCTTTTTTTGTTTAATTTTTTCATACCACTGGTATTCGTAGTTAATATAGCCGATATGTTCATCAGGGCGGCGATTGATATTGTAGCGGTGATGGCGGGGGTGTATGTTTACGAGCGAATCAGTGTGGCCCGTGAGTGCTAAAGCGAATTCTTCCGGAATAAATAGTGATTATTATTATTTTATGATAATAAGGAGGACGAAATGGCGAATGAGGGCAATTTAACCACAAACGATCAGCAGGGGGGAAAAGAATGAAAGATAATGGTAACAATATTTTAAGCGGTATTTATGGAATGGCGTTTATCGGCGCGGCGGTCTATTATATCCAGCATGCGGCTACATTCTGGGAGGGGGCGCTGGGTATCCTCAAAGCCCTGGTTTGGCCCGGAATGTTGATGTACAAGTTATTGGAGTTATTGAAGATGTAGATACTTTTTTTATTGTCGCGGGGATTTTAAACGGAGAGCAGTCCATTGGGGGCTGCTTTTCAATTATCATTGATCAAGAAAATTACTGGGAAGTCATTTTTACTGGGGAATCCAATTGTTGATATAACTCGGAGGGGTAACAAACTTGGATTCAAAATTTTAAAGCCCATCAGGATAGTTGTGATGAGCTCGCAATAATAACAGTTGGGAATGGCCTGAACAGTCTAAACCTCCCTCCTAACTTCCGTCTAAATCTCGGTCTAAACTCCGGTCCAAATCCGGGCCTTCCCTTGAATTGTTCCGCGTTCACTGGTTGGAAATCACCTGGGATGGAAATATTCTGCCCGACATACAAATTGTTAAAGTCGATATTGGGATTGGACGTTATAATTGCTTCTACAGTGGTATTAAAATCACCGGCAAGGTCCCATAAAGTATCACCGGCCTGGATGGTATATTGAATTGCCTCAGATCCATAATCATAATTCATCGACATTTTTTTCACCTCGTCTTTTTTCTGCAACTTTAGTATATTGTATGACTCTATGATAAAATCCGTTTTATGCCGAAAGAATAAATCCAAGTAAATGAGGTGGGTCAATGAGCTTAGCTGAAAGATTTTTAAAAGAATTTGATGAACTCCCCGAAGACAAAAAGAAGGAAGTCATTGATTTTATTGAGTTTTTAAAAATGAGAGATAAAAATGAATTAGGTAAGTTAATGGATTCCATTATTGATGAAAACCGGGAAGCGTTAAAGGAACTTAGTCAATGAAAAATATTGGCGCTCTACTTCCTGCCAAGTCCTGTAAGGCTCGACCAGACCATTGTCGGTACGAAAAAACTCAAAAACACTAATCTGGAGGCAAAATGTGTACAAGTTTTGTTTCATATTATGGCCGGCCTTTGTATGGAATGAATTTTGACTTTCCGGATACACCAATGAAATTAAGGATTTACAAAGAGAATCATACCAAAATCTTTTCTGTCGACTTGTTTCTGGAAGAAAAATGGGTTGTGCCTTTGATGCCCTTAGAATGACCATACAACTGGAGGAAAAATGGGAAACATTGATCTCGGCAGTATTTGATCCGATTAAACTGGAGATATTTATAGTGCTTAAAAGAAATTTTGACAAGATATGGCGAATTGACTTGATGAAAGGTTCACTTGAAACATATTCAGGGTTTCGAAACCCCGTTACACTCGATTTAAGTTCGACGAAAATTTTTGTTTCCGACCTGGAAAGAATGAACGGTTAAGTCATCTAGGAGTCTGTGCGGCTAATCGATTTTCGAAGCGTATTTAGTATTAAGTGACATATTCTAATACAATATAAAGTGGTTTTAAGTTATTAAAAAGTGTTACGCGCACAGACTCCTAGTGGAATTTGCAAGTAAATTCCGGGCACTAAGGGTCCCGGCGCCATAAATATCAAAAGCGAAATTCGTGGTAGATTCAGACGATGGATGGACACTAAGAACCCCGGATAATCATCGCCTGGCCCCCTTGCCCCTGGAACGGCATGGCACGCACGCCATCGCTTCTCCTCTTTTTTCCTGTGAACCAATTTGAAACTGTGATACGATCATTAAAAAATATGATTAAAAATTAAAATATGTCCTTTTTAAGGGATCAAAATGTATTTCATATTGATTATCACTTTTTCTATTGCAACTATCGTTCTGCTATTCAATAAAAATAATCAGGTATATCGATGGTATAGCGGTTTTTTTTATTCGACAGGTTTAGGCGCTTTGGCTGCAGTAATTCAAGAACAGATAATACCGTACATTCCCGCCCAATATACAACATTTTTGATGATAGCCGCCCGAACAATGTCGTTTATCAGTTATTGTTTTAGTCCTTATTGTATATTGATATTTAGTATTTTCCATGGGAGAGTTTTATCCCCCCACAAGCAAACAATCGTGGCCATCGATTGTCTATTTCCGGTCTTCATCACCGTAATCATTGATTTTATGGACGTTAAGCACAGTATTTTATATAAGTTTTTAGATTACCACCCTTTATTTTGGATTGTCACCCTTTGGGCCACGGTTTTCGTCCTCTTATCCGATTATTATTTAATCAAGGGGTATTGGGTGGAAAAAAATCCACATTTCAAGTTGCAAAAATTAACCCTGTTACTATTTACGATTCCCATTACAACCTATGGTACATATACAAGTTATATCGCGGTTGCTTTTGGCAGTTATTTGTGGAGATACAATATTTACCTGGGTATTTTTGTAATTACGGGATTCGTCCTGATGGCAATCCGGTACGGGACTTTGGGGATTAAAATAAATATTGAGGAATCCAATTATAAAACGATGAAACTGATCAGTTCGGGAACCAGTTTGATCAGCCATGGCATCAAAAATGAACTGGCCCGGATTAATTTTAGCTTCCATTTTTTAAAACAAGATCTTAGTCTAGAGGAGAAACAAAAGTATTTTGATATCATCACCGGTTCCATCAATCATTTAAACGATTTGACGGCGATGATTCATAAAAATACCCAAAAAATTACGCTAAGTTGTGAGGCTTCATCCATTAAAGAAATCGTTAAGGGTGCTGTAAATTCAATAAAAGGGGCAATGGCCCGGCATAACATAGAATTTACTGAAAAATATCGGTTTGAACCCATCATCGATATTGATAAAGTTCATATTACCGAGGTTTTATCCAATATATTACAAAATGCCGTCGAATCCATCCCCCCGGATAGAAAAGGGAAGATTGCGGTTGAATTATATAAGTATGATAAATATGCAGTGATTAAAATCAACGATAATGGTTCCGGAATATCCAAAGAAAATCTGCCCCATGTCATAGAACCGTTTTTTTCTACAAAAAAATTACAAACCCAAAATTATGGGCTGGGATTAACATATTGCTATAATGTCATGTTGGAACATCAAGGCTTTTTTGAAATTAAAAGCCGGGAAAATGTGGGTACGTCTGTCTATTTAAGCTTTTTGTTATAAAAGACGAGGATCGGAGAATGGAAAAAATTAAAATCGCCCTGGTGGAAGATGATATCGATTGGCTTAAAATGATGATTGCTTTTCTTAATGTAGAAGAAGAGTTTAGGATTGTTGGAACCGCTACCAATAAAGATGAAGCCGTCCAATTGGCCAAAGCCGTTGATATCGATATTATCATCATGGACATTAATCTATCCGGTAATAAAACCGATGGAATCGAAACAGCCGCTGAGATTAGTGATTTTAGTACGGCAAAAATTATTATGCTTTCAGTTTTCGAGGAATCCGAAATAATCCTTGATTCTTTCACAGTTGGCGCGGTGAGCTATTTATCAAAAAATAATTTTCAGCATATCCCAATCCTTATCAAGGAAATCATAGCGAAAAAAACACCATTTGAAATTTTATTGCAAGACTACCAACGGCTTAAACGGAGAGAATATCTTGCCGTATTAACTGCGGCGGAAATAGAAATATTTACCTTGCTTGAGCAGGGCTTAACCCAACGCGAAATCGCATCGAAGCTGGTCAAGTCGGCAGATACGGTTAAAATTCAAGTAACAAACATATTGAAAAAATTAAATGTTCATTGCGTTAGAGACGCAATTAGAAAAGTAAACTTAAAAAAATAATCTCTGGAAATCGCTTAATATGATGAAAGGCCCTAAAAAAAATAGGGTCTTTTTTATTTTTACCCTAAAAAAGTTAGGACTATTCCAAGAAACTTTTTTTATTTATGCTTTAAAAGCAAGACTCATTTGATTGATTTAATGAGGTTAAATTCAAACTAATTGAATACCAAGTTAATTAAATATGAGGGGTGCCTGCAACTATCGACTTGGAAATAAAGTTGAAAACATGAAAAGGTTCATTTTCATAAGTGGTTGTGATGCCAATCATGTCGTGTTAATACAAACGGTTTATTGGTAAAATAACACGGAATATTAAAGGATGGGAGTAATTTCAATGGATATGGCAAATGGAAAAGCGACTTTTATAATCCCGCATAGGCGGGCTGAGAATGTAAAAACAAAAGTATATTTGGATAAGGCTATTGAGAGCATTTTCAAACAGACCGACGATAATTGGAAAATTATTATTATTGACGGCAACTCACCGAGTATGGAAGTCAAGGAGTACTTAAAGGAATTAGGAAATTCCCACCCGGATCGGATTCAGGTGATTTTTGAAGCGGAAAACAATGGGGTGGGAATGGGTAGAAATCTTGGCATCAAGCATGCATTTGAACAGCATTCACCGATTATTTTATTTAATGATGCGGATGATTTTTCACACCCGAAAAGGCTTGAAGTGACTCGAAAGGTATTTATCGAGGAACCTAAAACCGGTGTTGTCTATTCGACATTTAAGGTTGTCGATGAAGACGGGAATGAAACCCCCGAGGAATATTTGACGCCTTCCATCCTTGAAATCTTGGAATCACACCGGAATAATCCACCTCAGGGGAAATATGCCTGGATTAGGATTGGAACCGAAACCGGTTTTACCAATTTACCCTCAGCCACCAGTGTCCGGACGGAATTAGCATATAAATATCCATTTCCCAAACGGGTTGTTTCCGAGGATCAGCATGCCTGGTTCCGATATTCCGCGGATGAAGCAGGCGGGTTTAAATATTGCCCCGAGATACCATCATTATACTTTATTCCCCGGAATACGGGTTCGGTGCATCGCGCCAAAATCGAGAATTATTATCAGCAAAAGGCGGAAACCGACACGGATGGGTTTATGGCGGCTTTGGAAATTGCCCTGGTCAACGGTTCAATCAAGGCGGATGAAAAGGGCGATTTGCTGATCCGGTTTTACTTAAAACTGGCGGAAACCATGGCCAAGGAAAAAGAGAATGATTTGGCTTTGAAGCTCATCAACGAAGCGAAATCGATATCGGAAATAAAAACCCAATATTATATCGAAACCAAACGTTACAAATTAAGCTAAAGTCAGAGTTTTTACATGGAAAGGATTTTAAAAATGAAGGCCGTGATCTTGGCGGGAGGAAAAGGTAGCCGGTTAGACAGTTACACCGAATCGGTTCCCAAACCGCTTATTAAAATCGAAGGCAAATCAGTACTGGAATATCAAATCGACTCCTTAAAAGAATCCGGTTTAACGGATATTATCATCAGTATCGGGTATCTCGGCGAAAAAATTACCGAATATTTCGGTGATGGCAGCAAATACGGGGTAAAAATATCGTATTTGAAAGAAGAGTCGCCCTTGGGTACGGGCGGAGTATTATATTATCTTAAAGAGCTTATTGAAGACGATTTTATTTTGCTGTTCGGCGATATTGTATTACATATCGATTGGAGAAAGTTTATCGAATATCATCACCGGAAAAATGGCACGGGCACATTTCTGGTACATTCCAATAGTCATCCTTTTGACAGCGATCTATTAATATTGGATCGGGATGACAAAATAATCAATATCATTTCCAAAGATAGCCCCCGGGAATATTACGATAATATTGTAAAATCGGGGGTTCACATATTCCGTAAGGAGATATTGAAATACGTGAAACCGGAAAAGATGGATTTGGAAAAGGAGATTATATTCAAAGCAATCGGTGATAGCCAAAGGATATATGGCTACCGGACATCCGAATATGTGAAAGATATGGGCACCATGGAAAGACTGGCGCAAGTCGCGGAAGATATAAAGAAAAATTATCTGGAGAAAAAGGCGGCTTATCACCGGCGAAAATGTATTTTCTTGGATAGAGACGGCACAATCAATAAATATAAAGGTTTATTATCGAATATTGATGATTTGGAACTGGAAGACGGCGTATCGGAAGCGATTCAACGGATTAATCGCAGCGAATACCTATGCATTGTGATAACCAATCAGCCGGTGGTGGCTCGAAATATGTGTACGGAAGAGGAATTACAAAATATTCATAAAAAGTTGCAAACTTTATTGGGACTTGATGGCGCTTACCTTGACGGGTTGTATTATTGTCCGCATCATCCGGACCGGGGATATGAGGGAGAAAATAAAGACTATAAAATAAAATGCAATTGCCGGAAACCAAGGACAGGTATGATACAAGCCGCCCAACAAAAGTACAATATAAATCTCGATGAGTCATATATGATTGGTGATACCGATGTTGATATACAAACAGGCAAGAATGCCGGTCTGAAGACCATATTGTTAAAGACGGGCGAATGTAACAGTAAGAAATATGATGTTGTTCCCGACTTCGTAGTGGACAATTTATATCAGGCAGTTTCCAATATAATTTTATAGGAAGAATAAAATGATCATTTCCAGGACACCTCTCCGAATCAGTTTTGTGGGAGGAGGGACGGATATCAAAGAATATTACAAAAACAATTCGTATGGTGCGGTAATAAGCGCAACAATCGATAAATACGTATATATATCGGTGAATAAAAGATTTGATAACACCATAAGGGCAAGTTATTCAACCACGGAGATTGTGGATTCGGCCGATAAAATTGAACATCCCATCATCAGAAACGCTTTAAAATTGGTAGGGATCAATACAGGGATTGAAATTGTATCATTGGCCGATATCCCTTCCAAAACCGGACTCGGTTCTTCCAGTTCGTTCACCGTTGGGTTACTCAATGCCTTATATGCCTATATCGGCGTTCGTCCAAGCGCGGAAAAACTGGCCCAAGAAGCCTGTAAAATTGAAATTGACATTTTAAACGAACCGATTGGAAAACAGGATCAATATGCGGCCGCGTTTGGGGGAATCAATTACATTCAATTTAACCACGATGAAAGCGTCCTGGTGGAACCGGTTAAGATTTCCCAGGAATCAATATTTAGCTTGAATGAAAATTTGATTATGTTTTATACCGGAATCACCCGTAGCGCAAGGTCGATTCTCCAGGATCAGGTGGAAAAGATAGCGGCAAAGTATGATTATTATCACGCGATGAAAGATTTGGTAAAAGACGTAAAAGAGATTCTGGTCAATGATAACCAATATAAGCGTTTTGGAGAATTGTTGGATAAAGGGTGGATGATGAAACGGGAGTTAGCGGCCACGATCTCTTCCTCAAAAATTGATGATTTATATAATGCGGCAATCCAAAATGACGCTTTGGGCGGTAAGCTGCTCGGTGCCGGAGGGGGAGGTTTTTTACTATTTTACTGTGAGAATCCGAATCAGGAAAGACTTAAACAGGTCTTAAACGATTTAAAATGGATACCCTTCCGGTTTGAACCGTATGGATCGGGTATAGTCTTTAGTGATTAAAAAAGGAAGTGGATGGTGAATGGATTTAACCAATCATATACTTGAGTTTAACCGGATTACCAAGAAAATCGATACCGGCCAATTAAAAGAGATTGCCCAAAATATCGCGGATACAATTAAAAATAACGGCTCAATTTATATTTGCGGCAATGGCGGCAGTGGTTCCTCCGCAAATTTGTTCGCAAGTTTGCTGTTACAAATGGGTATTCGGTTAAACCTCCGGGTAAACGCAATTAGCTTAAATTCAAATATGGTAACCGTATCGGCATTGGCTTATGAATACGGTTATCAAAATATATTCAATCTCCAGCTACGGGCTGCCAATCATAACGATCTTCTGATCGTGATAAGCGGTAGTGGGAGTTCCCCGAATATATTGGCGGCCGTAAAAAATGCCAAGGAGATGGGGCTTAATATTATTGGTTTGACTGGTTTAACTGGGGGAAAATTGAAAACGATGGTTGATAAAATTGTATTTGCGCCTTCGGACAATATGCAACAAATTGAAAACATTCATTATATTTATATTCATGCCATTGTAAACTGGTTGCATCAGTGTTTATAGTTTCACTTTTATGATGATTACTTCGACGTTGCAAAATAGGATTAATAGGAGTTGATTGCATGGAGGATGTATTTTCCAATTATCTGGAGAGCATACGCCGCCTCGTATTGACAACCAATGTGGAATTGATATCCATGATTAAGAATGAATTATTACAAGCCGGTAAAGACCGTAACACCATCTACACCATCGGGAATGGCATCAGCAGTGCGACATCCGAACATTTTGCCAATGATTTGGCGAAGAAAGCCAGTGAACATCTGGTGAATCATTCAGGTTATCGATTAAACACCATTATCCTGACAGAGCCTATGTCTTTTGTAACCGCTGTCGCCAATGATCTGAGTTTGGAAGATATATTTGTTGAATCCTTGAAATCAGGCTCCAGGAAAAATGATTTGCTTTTCATATTCTCATCTTTAAAACCCCATGAAAATATTATCAAAGCAGCTCGATACGCCAAAGTAAAAGGGCTAAAAATAATTGCAGTTACCGGAATGGATTCAGGCGCGCTCGAACAATTTTCAGATATTTATTATGCGGTAAAATCGTACCAACCGGACTTGGTCGAGACTATTTTTATTTTCATTTGTCACTATCTGGCTGAAGTCTTAAGTGAAGAACTCAAACAACCGGACAAATTTCCAAAATCCATGATCGTTTGAGACAATCGCGGTTATATTTATCATTTCAAGTGAAGAAAGAGGGAAGTTAAAACAATGCGCTGTTTGGTAACGGGAGGGGCCGGTTTTATTGGCAGTAATTTAGTGGATATGCTTTTAAAAGAAGGTCATGAAGTCATCGCTTACGATAATCTTTCGACGGGATTCAAAGAGTTTCTTGTCGATGCGGAAATGGATCCCAATTTTACATTTATTCAAGGGGATTTGTTGGATGACCGTTTATTAACGGAGGCGATGCGGGGGTGTAATTTCGTTTATCATTTGGCGGCCAATGCCGACATCCGTTTCGGCACATCCCATCCGAAGAAGGACCTGGAGCAAAATACGATTGCTACCTTTAACGTCCTGGAGGCAATGCGGGCCAATCATATCCAACGGATCGCTTTTTCTTCAACGAGCGCAATGTATGGAGAAGCCAAAATATTTCCAACTCCCGAAAATGCCCCCATCCCCATTCAAACATCATTATACGGCGCTTCGAAACTGGCCGCCGAAGGGCTGATTGAAGCCTATTGTGAGGGTTTCGGTTTTCAGACGTGGATTTTCCGCTTTGTCTCCATATTAGGCGAACGGTATTCCCACGGACATGTATTTGATTTTTATAAAAAACTGCTGGACAATCCTGATGAGCTGTATGTGTTAGGCGACGGCCATCAAAAAAAATCGTATCTTTATGTCCAGGATTGCATATTGGCAATCCAAACCGCAATTAAGAATTCCCATGATAAAGTGAACATTTTTAACCTGGGGGTTAGTGAATTTTGTGAAGTCAATGATTCGATTTCATGGATAACGAAAAACCTCGGCTTAAATCCGGCCCTGAAATATTCCGGGGAAAAGAAAGGATGGATTGGCGATAATCCGCAAGTTTTTTTAGATACGGCCAAAATCCGCAGCTTGGGATGGCGGCCGGAACTCTCAATCCAAGAGGCGGTTATAAAAACATTGTCTTTTCTGGAAAATAACCGGTGGCTTATTGAAAAAAGATAAATAAAGAGAGAGTTGTGTCATGATAAAAACCAGTTTTGTGATCCCGGTTTACAACCGCAAAAAACACATTATCAACACCTTGGAAGCGTTAAATTACCAGGATGGGCATGATAAAAACGACTATGAAGTCATCGTGGTGGACGACGGTTCGGATGACAACCTGTATGAAAGTATTAAGGGTGTGAATACCAATTATCATCTCAAATACTTTTATCTGAAGAAGGATGAAAATTCTTGTTTATCAAAAGCGAGAAACCACGGCTGGAAGAATGCCGCGGGAGAAAAAATCGCCTTTATTGACTGTGATATTATTGTCAGACGGAATTACTTGAATGAAGTGGACCGGTTTTATAACGCGGAAAAAGATCTTTTGTTAATGGGACTCCGGCTCATGCTTCAGGAAGAAGTTACTTTAGAATCCATTCGAAACGAACGGGTATTTGATCAATGGCAATTTAAAGGCGATAATTTTGAACTTTGCGAGCATAAATATCATTTATTAAATCAATATTCCTATAATATTTCCGCTTTAAAACATCCCTGGTTCAAAGTATTTGGAAATAATTTGGTGATCCCCCGAACCTGGCTTGAAAAAACCGGCGGTTTTGATGAGCAATATAAAGGCTGGGGGACCGAAGACGTTGATCTGGGATATAAAGCTTATGCAAGCGGTATTAAGATTTATATCAACAGCCGGTTGGAAGTGCTTCACCAGTATCATGGCGAGGGAAGCGATATCATCGGCGCGGATAAGTATTTGGAATATGAAAGAAATATCAACTATTTTATCGATAAACACCCCCATGCTTTTGAACTGCCCAGAGATTTCATCATCGATCTTTTTAAAGGCAAAGCCGATATCTATCTTTCCGTCGCTGAAGAAAAACCGGTATCACGAAAAAAGATCGATTTTAAGGATCGTAATTCGTTAGAGGAGGTCAAGGAATTGATCTTACGGCTCTCCGCTGAAAAACGGATGGAGATCATCGTCAATGATTATGTGGAGAATACGGATTTGGATTTATGGATTCAGCTGTTGGGGCGGAGAAACAGCACTCCCAAATACTTTCCCATATCCAAAATATTTAAAACGGTGGCTGGAAATGACCATTGAATCGATTGTACGGAGGTAATTCAAGTGTTACTTGATAATATTACACCGGTCCAGGAAAAGGACATGTTTTGTTTTGAAAGCGCAGTCGCCATCGTCGCCTCGCATTTAAAACGCAGATACGAAATGATATTTATCAATGCCTGGAAATTTGATTTTTCGCCGAAAAACTCAAGCTTAAGACAAACAAACGTATCTAACGTTGACATGGAATATGTTGACAATTGGGAAATTGTAAACCTTTTGGAGAAATATCATGGAATCCGAATAACCCCGTATAAAAAAGTAAAAAATGTTATGCGTTTTTTAAGCAATGAGATGGAAAAAGGATATCCGGTGTTGGTGTCATCCATAAACGCCAAAGATATTTCTCCAATACTGGTAATTGGGCTCGATGAAAATCGGAAAGAAATCGATTATATTGATCTTCACAGTCTTTATAAGGATGTAAGTACGAAAGTAATGAATACCGGAAACTTATTGCCGGGAAGTATGAGTTGCGTGACATATTCTCTGATAAGTGAAGAAAAAAAAGAAATTGATTGGCGTCAAATAATTATCGATAGCGCCAAACAATTGTCAAAAAGCGGGAACAAGGCGAATCCATTGAATGCCATTCGGGTGCTGGCCGAATATATCCGTGCTTCGTTTGATTTATCGGCTGAAATGAAACGAAAAGAGAATCCCCTTGAAATTTATATTGTGCAAAAAATTGAAACCGCAGCTCGAAGCCGTTTTTTATTTTCGAAAGCATTGCATTATCTGTTGGAAGTCCATAATATTCATGGATTACCGGCAATCATTGATAAATTTGTTGAACTGTCGAACCAGTGGCATCTCATTAAATACCTGATAACCAAATCATTTTATTCACATCGCGTTGATGAAACATTTTATGGGAATATTGCTGATAAAATTCTTGAAATCGCGGATTTGGAAGCAGAGTTGTCAAATATGCTTTTGAATGTCGCCCGAACGGATATTGAAACTTCCGCCATTAATTTACCGGAGAATAAGCCAGCCCCGGATAGTTCCGTCAACGAAATCACATTTGTTGATTTAAGGGATTACTTAAATAACAGGGGCTTTGGTACGGCTGATAATGTTTGTGGCGCGGACCTAAGTGGCCTTGGACAATTTTTTTTACGAAATGAAACATGCGAAATGGAGAAATGGTCTGTTTCCCAAATGGAGTTTGGTCTTCCACTGGTAGCAAGCAATAATTATGACAATATATCTTGTATCGGGCAAACCATTTATTTCGTTGAAGGATGTTATAAAAGCATAATGCTGTTAGGGTGTTCCGTTTTGGGGTGTTTTTCTGAAAAAGCATTGGTTCATTATGAAAATGGAGATGTTGAAGAGGTACCCATCGAATTTACCAACTTTGTTAACCAAAGGCCTTTATTTGGGGAGGCCATTGCTTGGAACGGTGGCATTGTTGAAAAAAAAGATCATGAAATGGTGATTTCCAATAATACCGGTTACTTGTTTGCCAAAACCTATTATTTCAAACATGGCGAGCCAATGAAAAGTATTACGTTACCCGATTATCCGAATATCCATATATTTGCGATTTCCCTCGGGAAATAAGGCTTTGGCGTAAAATCCGTTGGACCGAATTGTAAATTATTACAGGGAAGGATATGACGAAAATATGTCCTTGGTTAAGTTTTTATCACAATTACGGGACTTGGATATTCATATTTGGGTGGAAAATAATACCCTCCGATATAAAGCACCCCAGGGAGCTATAACCCCGGAACTGCTCGCCGGACTGAAAGAGCGTCGCGAAGAACTCATTCATTTCTTAAAACAGGTAAATACCTATACAACCATTGAACCGGCGCCAAAGCAAGAATATTATCCAGTCACCTCCGCGCAAAAACGGTTCTATATCTTAAGCCAGCTGGAAGGAGCCCAAACCGGTTACCACATTTCCGGAGCTACCCGGATTGAAGGCAAACTGGATCCGGATCGTTTGGCGGGAGCCTTTAAAAAACTGGTTAAACGGCACGAAGCATTCCGGACTACCTTTACATTCAGTGATGATGAATTGTTCCAACAAATTCATCCGGAAGCGGAATTGACGGTGGATTATCAGGAGTTGGATGAAAACCGGGTACCGGAGATGATAAACCGGTTTATTCAACCCTTCGATCTAAGCCGGGCTCCCTTATTACGGATTAAATTACTTAAAATAGGGCCGGAGAAACACATCTTGTTATATGATATGCATCATATCATTTCCGATTTGATGTCCATGAGCGTTTTGGTGCGGGAATTCGCTAAATTATACAATGAGGAAAACCTTCCGGAATTACCGGTTCAATATAAAGATTTTGCTTTCTGGCAAAACAATTCAGGAGTAGAGATTATCAGGCAACAGGAAAAATATTGGCTGGAGAATTTTACGGGAGAGACACATAAGCTTAATTTACCCACGGATTACCCCCGGCCGGAAGTGATGAGTTTCCTGGGCAAGGCCGCGGACTTCACGCTCGATGAAGAATTGACCCTCCAGTTAAGACAATTGGCGGTTCAACGGAAAACCACGTTATTCATGACTCTTTTGGCCGGATATAACCTTTTTTTATCCCGGCTTACCGGAGTTGAAGCGATAACTGTCGGCACCACGGTGGCCGGGCGGCGATATGCGGAGCTTCAGGATATTATCGGGATGTTCGTAAATACCTTACCGTTGAAGAATCATCCCAAACCTACCCAAACCTTTACTGAATTCCTGGAGGAAGTAAGACAGAACACCCTGAGAACATTCGAAAACCAGGATTATCAGTATGAAATGCTCTTGGATAAACTGAAAATACCCATTGATTTAAATCGTAATCCGTTATTTAATACACTATTCAACCCGCAAACCGAGTTTAATACCAGTAATTATCAGTTTGAAGTCAATGGGTTGAATTTTACCCCTTACGAACTGGATAGTCAAACCAATACGTTTGCTTTCGATCTGATGATACTATTGAACGAGATCGGGAATCGCGTCCAATTGAATTGCGTTTACCGGACCAGTTTGTTCAAACGTTCCACCATTGAATACTTTATGAATGAATATATCCGGCTCTTGAAAGAGATTACCTTAGCTCCCGGGAAACTTTTAAAAGATTACCGGGTGTTTCATCCGCATGATATCCGGCCATCAAAGCACCCGGTTCGCATCACGGCGCCTTATCGAGAGTTTGAGGCGGCGGCCAACCGGTCAATTGTGGAACGTTTTGAGGAGCAAGTAAGGCAATATCCCGGCCGGATTGCGGCCAAAGTGGGTTCCGCCGCGCTAAACTACGAGTCACTCAACCGCAAAGCCAATCAGGTGGCACGGTTAATCCGGGAAAAGCAAAAAGGGACTCAACCTGTCGCCCTATTATTCGGGAATGATCCGGATATGTTCACCGGGATTATCGGAGTCTTAAAGGCGGGACAGGCTTATCTGCCGCTAGACCCCACCTATCCCAAGGAACGGCTGGCATATATGTTAAGTGACTCGGGAGCGTCCTTGATGGTCACGGATCATCAAAATGTAACCCTGGCTGCCGAATTCGGGAAAAAAATCGGAAAAAAGATCCAGGTCATCGATATCGGCAAAATCAACCCCAAGACCGCGGATGATAATTTGAATCTGGCCATCGGGCCGGAACAAGTCGCTTATATCAAATATACCTCGGGGTCTACCGGAAAACCCAAAGGAATCCCGCAAACCCATCGCAATGTCTTGGCCTTTATCCGCCGTTACACCAACCAGTTGCATATCAACCCCGAAGATAAAGTGGCCTTATTTTCCTCATACAGCCATTCGGCCGGGGCCATCGATATCTTCAGTATGTTATTAAACGGCGGAACCTTATATCCCTTTGATTTAAAATCCGAGGGAAACTTGAGAAAGGTGGCGGATTGGCTCATCGCCGAAGGGATCACCATCTTCCATTCGGTGCCGATGGTGTACCGGTATTGCACGGATAGCCTGGCGGCAGGCGAAAAATTCAGCCGGGTGCGGCTGGTGGTTCTCGGCGGGGAACCGATACTCGCTAAAGATGCGGAGCGGCTCAAACGTTACTTTGAAAAGGACTGTGTCCTGGTGAACATGTTCGGAGCCACCGAAGTGATCATCGGGACCTTTGGAATTGTCGATCAGGAAACTGAAGTCACCGGGGCTCAAGTCCCAGTGGGTTATCCGGTGGAAGAAGTCAAGATTTACCTGCTCGATGAAGCGAACCGGGAGGTACCGGTATTCGGGGTGGGAGAAATCGTCTATGAGAGCGAATATCTGGCGCTTGATTACCTGAATTTGCCGGAAAAAAGCGCTGAAAGCTATGGACCTAATCCCTTGATAGGAGAGGGGCGGGTATTCCGTAGTGGCGATCTGGGGCGAATGATGCCGGATGGCCGGCTCGAATTCTTAGGCCGGAAAGATTTCCAGGTCAAGATCCGGGGTTACCGGATCGAGTTAGGGGAGATCGAGGCGGCACTCGATAATATCCAAGGGATCAAAAAAAGTATTGTGGCCGGATTTGAAAAGGGAGAAGGAGACTATTATTTGGCCGCTTATTATACAACGACCGGCGTTGAACCTGATAAAAGGGAGATGCGGCGGCTACTCGGGCAAAAACTGCCGGATTATATGATCCCGTCTTATTTTGTAAAGCTGGAGAAATTGCCGTTGACTCCCAATGGTAAAGTTGATCGTAAGCAACTACCTGAACCGGAAATTAGCAGCATCGATACCGGAATCCATTATGAAGTGCCGGGAAATGAAGTCGAGGCCAAACTGGCGGATATCTGGCGGGATGTACTGGGTATTGAAAAAGTGGGAGTCAACGACAGTTTCTTTGATTTGGGCGGACATTCCTTAAATGCCACGACGTTGATCTCGCGAATTCGAAAGATATTTAACGTGGAAGTACCATTGCGTGAAGTATTTCAAACTCCGACGATTAAAGGACTGGCAAAGGTTCTTTCGAAAGCGGGCCAGAGTATCCATTCAAACATTGAAGCGGCGCCGAAACAGGATTATTATCCGGTCTCAGCCGCCCAAAAGCGTTTCTATATTTTGAACCAAATTGAAGGAGCGCAAACCAGCTATAATTTTTCCAGCGCCATTACGATTGAAGGGAAACTGGATCAGAACCACCTGACGGAAACATTGAAGAAAATCGTAAACCGGCATGAAACATTCAGAACTTCCTTTGAATTAATCGGCGGAGAGTTGGTTCAACGGATTCAACCGGAAATGGAAATCACAGTTGATTATCAAGAATTGGAAGAATATCAGGTAGCGGAAGTAATCAGCCAATTTATTCGGCCCTTCGACTTAAGCCGGGCTCCCTTGTTACGGATAAAACTGCTCAAAGTGGCGGAAGAAAAAAATATATTATTGTTTGATATGGATCATATCATCTCCGACGGAGTATCCCTGAACATTTTAATGCGGGAATTCACCGCTTTTTATCATGGAGAAAACCTGCCGGAATTACGGATTCAATACAAAGATTTTGCCGTATGGCAAAACAACCAGGGAACGGATATCATTCAAAAACAGGAAAAATATTGGCTGGAAAAATATTCAAAGGAAATACCCAAGCTTGATTTACCCACCGATTATCCCCGGCCGGCGGTTATGAACTCCCAGGGTGCGGCGTTTGAGATTGGCTTGAACCAGGAATTAACCTTCCGGTTAAAACAAATGGCGGTTCAAAGAGAAGTCACGTTATTTATGATCGTCTTGGCCGGATATAATCTTTTATTGGCAAGGCTTACCGGTGCCGAAGAAGTAATCGTCGGCACCACGGTAGCCGGGCGGAGACATGCGGATTTGGAAAACATTATTGGATTGTTTCTGAATACACTGGCGTTAAAGAATCATCCCAAGCCTCAGCAAATCTTCCGCGAGTTTTTGGAGGAAGTCAAACAGAACTCGCTCCAGGCGTTCGAAAACCAGGATTATCCGTTCGAAACGCTTCTGGACAAACTGGAAGTACCCCGCGATTTGAGCCGTAATCCTTTATTTAATACACTATTGGACGCGTTAAATGAATTTGATACCAGGAATCAGTTTGAAGTTGGTGGGTTAAAATTCGCTCCCTATGAATTTGAACGGAAAACCACGACTTTTGATCTGTTGATTTATATTTATGAAACCGGGAATCGTATCCAATTTAATTGTGTATACCGGACCAGTTTATTCAAGCGTTCCACCATTGAGTATTTAATGAATGAATACATCCGGTTGCTGGACGAGATCGTGTCAGACCCCGGAAAACTTTTGCAAGACTATAAAGTCTTCGCTCCGAATAACATTCGACCATCAAAGTACCTGGTTCGTATTACCCACCCTTATAAAGAATTTGAAGCGGCGACAATGAACCAGTCCCTGGTGGGACGTTTTGAAGAACAGGTCAAACAATACCCGGGCCAAATCGCGGTCAAAATGGGCGCGACCGCCATAAGCTATGAATCGCTAAACAAATGGGCCAATCAATTAGCGCGAATGATTCTCAAAGAACCGGCCAAGCCCAAACCGGTCGCCCTTTTATTTGAACACGGCCCGGAGATGTTCGCCGGAATCGCCGGTGTGTTAAAAGCCGGGCGAGCCTATCTGCCACTAGACCCAACGTATCCGAAGGAGCGGCTGGCTTATATGCTTGGCGACTCCGGGGCGGCACTCCTGGTAGCGGATCATCAAAACGTACCATTGGCCGCCGAATTAAGTAAAAAAACCGGGAAAAGAATTCACGTCATTGATGTAAGTAAAATCAACCCCAGAACCGCGGATGATAATTTGAACCTGGCCATCGGTCCGGAACAAGTAGCCTATATCAAATATACCTCGGGATCCACCGGGAGGCCGAAAGGAATCCCGCAGACCCATCGCAATGTATTGGCCTTTATCCGCCGTTATACCAATGAGTTGCATATCAACCGGGATGATAAGGTCGCCTTATTTTCATCATACAGCCATTCGGCCGGGGCTATCGATATCTTCAGCATGTTATTAAATGGCGGGACCTTATATCCTTACGATTTAAAATCAGAAGGAAATATGCGAAAAGTGGCGGATTGGCTGATTGCGGAAGGAATCACCATCTTCCATTCGGTGCCGATGGTGTACCGTTATTGTACGGAGAGCCTGGCAGACGGAGAGAAGTTATCCGGGGTCCGGTTAGTGGTGCTGGGCGGGGAACCGGTACTGTCAAAAGATGTGGAGCGGATGAAACGTTATTTTGAAAAGGAATGTGTTTTAGTCAACATGTTCGGGGCCACGGAAGTGATCATCGGGACCTTTGGCATCGCCGGCCAGGAGACCGAAATTACCGGAGCCCAGGTCCCGGTGGGTTATCCGGTGGAGGAGGTCAAAATTTATCTGTTGAATGAAGATAACCGGGAGGTCCCGGTATTCGGAGTGGGAGAAATCATTTATGAGAGTGAATATTTGGCGCTAGATTACCTGAACCTGCCTGAGAAAAACGCTGAAAGCTACGGGCCCAACCCTTTGACCGGAACGGGGCGGATCTTTCGAAGCGGTGATCTGGGGCGAATATTGCCGGACGGCCAGCTCGAATTCTTAGGCCGGAAAGATTTTCAGGTCAAAATCCGGGGTTACCGGATCGAGTTGGGGGAGATCGAGGCCGCGCTGGATGAGATTCCGGGGATCCATAAAAGTATCGTGGCCGGATTTGATAAAGGGGAAGGCGACTATTATTTGGCCGCCTACTATACGGTGGTTGAAGGCCGGGAACCGGAGAAAAAAGAATTGCGCCGGTTACTCGGGCAGAAACTGCCGGATTATATGATCCCATCATATTTTGTACGACTGGAAAACTTGCCGTTAACCCCGAATGGTAAAATTAATCGAAAAGCGTTGCCGGAACCGGAAGTAAGCGGCATTGACACCGGGGTAGACTATGAAGCGCCGGGAAATGAAATCGAGGCCAAACTGGTGGAGATCTGGCAGGAAGTGCTGGGAGTTGAAAAGATAGGGATTAATGACAATTTCTTTGACTTGGGCGGGCATTCATTAAATGCGACGCAGGTAATCTTGAAGATACATAAGGAACTCAATGTGGAATTGCCGTTAAGAGAAATATTTAACGCGCCGGTAGTGAAGGAACTTGCCAAGCGGGTAACCCGAACGAAGGGAAATATCTATTCCTCGATAAAACCGGTGGAAAAAAGGGAGTATTATCCGGTTTCCGCCGCTCAAAAGCGGATGTACATCGTAAATCAGTTGGATAGCAGCGGGACGAGTTATAATACACCCGCGGCGATCATTATCGAAAATGAATTGGATAAAAAACGCCTGGAAAATGTATTTCGAACTCTGATAGCAAGGCATGAAGCATTCCGGACCTCATTTAAAATTATAAACGGAGAACCGGTACAAAAAATCCATGAAATGGCGGATTTTGAAATTGATTATGATAAATTGGGTGACGGCCGTATCGAGAAAATCGTCCGGGAATTTATCCGGCCGTTTGATTTAAGCAAAGCTCCCTTACTGAGAGTAAAACTCATCGAACTGCCTCAGCATAGGCATGTCATGATATATGATACCCACCATATCATCGCCGATGGAACCTCAACAAGTATATTAACCGAGGAGTTTATAAGATTATATAACGGTGAAGAATTGCCTGAATTAAGAATCCAGTATAAGGATTATACCGTATGGCAAAATGAATTGCTTGAAAACGGCAAGATCAAAGAGCAGGAAGCATATTGGTCAAGCCGTTTCGCGGATGAGATACCAGTGTTAAACTTGCCATCCGATTATCCCCGGCCAACCGTTCAAAGTTTCGAAGGAGATCAGTTAAAATTTGAAATCGGACCGGAACTGGCTTTAAAACTTAACCGGATGGCGGCGGAAACCGGCGCGACTTTATATATGATATTCCTGGCGGCGCTGAATATCCTCCTATCCAAATACAGCGGCCAGGAGGATATCATTATCGGTTCGTCGATTGCCGGGCGATCTCACGCCGATTTGGAGAAGATCATCGGGGTGTTTATCAATACCCTGGCGATGCGGAATTATCCAGCGCGGACGAAAACCTTTACCGGATTTCTGGCCGAGGTAAAAGAGAACTCCCTGAAAGCCTATGAAAACCAGGATTATCAGTTTGAAGAACTGGTGGAAGTTTTAAATTTGCCGAGGGATTTAAGCCGTAATCCATTGTTTGATGTGATGTTCATCTTACAAAATATGAGTGGTTTTAAAATTGAGAAATCCGCTTTAAAGTTAACCCCCTATGAACTTGAGAATCGGACCGCCAAAATGGATCTTACCTTGACCACCTCCGAGGTTGATGGGAAACTGGACAATACGCTGGAATACAGTACCCAACTATTTACCAGGGAAACCGTTGAGCGGTTAATGAGTTCATTCATCCATATTTTACTATCGGTATTGGAGAACCCGGAAATTAAGTTAGCGGATATCGAAGTATTGACCGGTCCGGAGAAACGAAATATTTTGGAAGACTTCAATCGGACCAAGCTGGAATATTCAAAAGAGAAATTGATTCACCAGTTATTCACGGAGCAAGCGGAAAAGACTCCCTGCGCCGTCGCCCTTCAATACAAAAATGAAACATTAACCTATCGGGAACTGAATGAACAAGCCAATCGTCTGGCCGGAGTACTCCGCGGGCATGGGGTGAAACCCGATAAACCCGTTGCCATCATCGTAAATCGCTCCTTGGAAATGATTATCGGGATTATGGCCATTTTAAAGGCCGGTGGCGCATACTTGCCTATCGATCCTTCGTACCCTGGGGAACGAATCAAATATATGCTGGAGGATAGCGAAACCGGAATCCTGTTGATCCAAAAAGAATTAATCGCTAAAGATATCCTCAAAATCCAATTTAAGGGCACGGTGCTGGATGTAAATGACCATCAATTATATCAGGGAAGTGGCGCTGAACTTGAGCAAATAAACACAGCCCGGGATTTGGCTTATATTATCTATACCTCCGGGTCTACCGGCCAGCCCAAGGGGGTCATGATTGAGCACCGGGCAGTTCATAATTTTATTCAAGGCATTCGCGAAAGGATCGATTTTGCCGCCGGTAAAACCATCCTGGCTTTAACCACGATTTCATTTGATATTTTTGGATTGGAAACATTGCTGGCGCTAGCCAAGGGCTTAAAAGTCGTCATTGCTTCCGAAAATGAGCAACTGGATCCGGGATTGTTGAGTGAAATGCTGATTCAAAACCGGATCGAAATGTTGCAAATCACGCCGTCGCGGCTGCAGTTATTACTAAGTGACGTCCGTTATCAATCTTGCTTTGAACAATTAACCGAGATTATGATTGGCGGTGAAGCATTATCGGAAAGCTTGCTTGAAGAAGTCCGGAAATTGACCCGTGCTAAAATATATAACATGTATGGCCCTACTGAAACCACCATCTGGTCAACGGTCAAAGATTTGACGGCCGGCGGCGGGGTAAATATCGGTACTCCGATTGCCAATACGCAAATCTATATTGTTGATGATAATGATCAATTGCAACCCATCGGTGTAGTGGGGGAACTCTGTATTGCCGGGGACGGTTTGGCGAGAGGATATTGGAAAAGGCCGGAGCTGACCTTAGAGAAATTTGTCCCCAATCTTTTCCACGATTCAGGAATACCGATTACAAGTGATGGATTCCATGAACGAAAATCACCGAATTTAAATCCACAACCGGATTCAAGGATGTATAAGACCGGAGATCTGGCCCGGTGGCTACCGGACGGCAATATTGAATTCCTGGGACGGACCGATCACCAGGTGAAGATCCGGGGTTACCGGATTGAACTGGGGGAGATTGAAAACCGGTTGTTACAGCATGAAGCCATTCACGGGGCGGCCGTCATCGATTATTCCGGTGAAAACGGCCTGAAATTTCTCGCCGCTTATTTTGTAGCCGGACGGGAGCTTACGGTAACTGAGTTGAGGGCAAGCTTGGAGAAGGACCTGCCGGATTACATGATACCGGCATCATTCATTCAACTGGAGCGGATTCCCCAAACTCCTAACGGCAAGATTGATCGGAAAGCCTTACCGAAAGTGGAACAGCACCAGTCCGATTCAGGGGTGGAATATGTACCGCCCCAAACCGTGATTGAGAAGCAGATGGCCGGTATCTGGCAGGATTTGCTAAAATATGACCAGGTGGGAGTCCGGGATAACTTCTTTACGTTGGGTGGAAATTCACTCCTGGTGGTTTTAATGCATAACCGGATCAACCAGCTTTACCCCGGAAAGGTTGATGTTACCGATATTTTCGTTTATCCCACCATCTCAAGGTTGGCTCAATTCATCGAAACCGGCGAAAAGGCCAAAATGATTCAATTGGAGGAATTGCCGTTTCCCGAGGATTATTTTGGGACCGCCGCCGCGGGAAGCAAGGATCAGGTTTTCAAATTCCAAATCAGAGATAGCAGCTTTGTCCGGCTAAAAATGATGGCAGAACGTATCGGAGCCGGTTTAAATGATTTTCTATTGGCGGTTTACGTTTACTTACTGGCGGAAATCAGTGAACAGCAAATGATTGTCGTGCAAACCATATTAACGGATCGTAATCAAGTATTACCAGTAAGGATCGACATGGATCAAATCGCTGATCTTCCCAATCTGTTTCAAACTGTAAAGCAAAGATACACGGATACTTCAAAATCCGCCATTTATGATATTGAACAGTTGAGTAAGGTTCGTATCGTTAAAGACAAATTCAAGATCATCCCGTTTTTCGCCAGTGGTTATGATGTAACGCGCCAAAACCTGGCGTATTATGACTTGCTATTGAACATCCAATCGGTTACCCATAATGAGATTTATTTTACCTGCAATTATAATAAGCAAAGACTCAAGAGGGACGCAGTTGGAAATTTAATGACCGCTTATCTCAAATTAATTGAGATTATCATGGAAAGGATGGATTTACAATGAAGAAGATTGCTCCGGAGATACCGGCCTTTTCCGATGATAAAGGGAAGGATGTGAAACTGGTTATGGATAAGCTGATCTCTCAAAGTCCGGCAATCGTGGATAAAGCCTCCAAACTCAAATTGATTTCCAGGTGCCTGGCGATTGTAGTCTGTACCCAAAACCGGAACTGGGATAATGATGAATATCAAAAAGGAGTCGTCGAGCCATACCGGAGGGTGCAACAAATGTTGGAGGAGTTGGAAAAAACGAATCAAGAACCAACTCCGGACCAAATGAATACGGCCTTAGAAATGTTACGCCTGGTTTTCGCAACGAAACGGACCCCGGTGGCCGAACAAGCCGAACGTTTTACTCAGGTTTTTGACGAGACCGGGACCCGGAGCCTTTTTCCCAATTTTACGATACCGGCCTGAAATAACTATCAATGGAGGGAGACTCAAAAAAATCATGAGTCATAAGTTATTAGGGATTGATAAAAGCCAATTATTTACTGATAACAGCCAGTTGATTGAAGTAGAAGACATGTTCGGCAAAGAGATCGCCGTCATCGGAATGGCCGGGAGATTTGCCGACGCGTCCGACATCAGGGAATATTGGGAAGAATTGCGGGCCGGGAGAGATTTTATCCGGGAATTTCCGGCTTCCCGGCGAGTAGACAGTGACCGGTTGATTAATTTTTGGGGAAATGCCGAACAGGCCAGCATGGAGTCGCGATACAGCGAGGGGGCGTATTTTAAGGAAATCGATCAGTTCGATCACCAGTTATTTGGTATTTCCCCCGCCGAGGCCAATTTGATGGACCCCAATCAGCGGATTTTTATCGAAACGGTATGGGCGGCGCTTGAAGATGCGGGTTACGGTGGCAACCGGTTATCGGGTACCAAAACCGGAGTATTTGTAGGGCATAGTTGTGACTTCGGGTATGACTACCGGTATTTAATTAATTTAACCGCCCCCTCCCAGATAGGATTCTCCGTTCCCGGAAATATCCAATCGATTATCGCCAGCAGGATAGCTTATCTTTTGGATTTAAAGGGTCCGAGCATGCTGGTGAATACTGCCTGCTCCTCTTCACTGACAGCGATCCACCTGGCTTGCCGGAGTATTCGCAATGGGGAATGTGAACTGGCGATTGCCGGAGGGGTGAAAGTCATCCTGGCCCATCTGAAAACCAATGTAAATGAAGCCGGAATTCGAGTTTTATCGTTGGACGGGCGGGCCAGAACCTTTGATGAATCATCCGACGGAACGGGAGTTGGCGAAGGGGCGGGCGCGGTATTATTAAAACCGTTAAAACAGGCGATGCAGGATGGTGATCAAATTTATGCGGTAATTAAAGGGAGCGCAGTCAATCAGGACGGTAATTCCATCGGGATCACCGCGCCCAATTCGGCCGCCCAGGAGGAAGTCATCATCGAAGCATGGAAGGACGCGGATATTGATCCGGAAACCATTTCCTATATTGAGGCTCATGGGACCGGCACCAAACTTGGGGACCCAATCGAGATTAGTGGAATTCAAAAAGCATTTCGCCATTATACCCATAAAAAACAGTTTTGTGCCGTAGCCTCGGTGAAAACCAATGTGGGTCATCTGGATCATGCGGCGGGAATCGCGGCTTTCATTAAAGCGGTGCTGGCTTTGAAAAACAAACATATTCCTCCCACATTGAATTTCGTCACCCCGAACCGGAAAATTAACTTTGCGGAATCCCCGGTATATGTCAATGATCGCCTGAGCGATTGGGAAGCCAAGGAGTTCCCCAGAAGATGCGGGGTGAGCGCATTTGGATTAAGCGGCACCAATTGCCATATCGTGCTGGAAGAAGCTCCGGAGCCTTCGGAAAAAGAAACACGGCCCCAAGAGGAGGGGGCGCAGATTTTAGCGTTATCGGCCAAAAATGCTGATTCACTTCGTGAACTGGTTCAGCGTTACCAAAAAATCATCACCAATGACATCGGGGTCGGATTACCCGATTTATGTTATACCGCCAATACGGGACGAGGACATTACGAGTATCGGTTAGCAATTGTCTTTACCGGTGAGGCGGAGTTGTTGGAGAAAATAACCGGTGCCGCGGGCCAAACACTTTCCGCCAATCCCGAAAAAGGCGTTTTTTACCATAATTTCAAGCTGGTTGTTGTCCCGAAAGCGAAATTAATGGATGGTGAAATCGACGAAGACCAATTACAGTCGTTGAACCGGGAAGCGGACCAATTGTTAAAACAATTGGCTACCGCCACGGATAGGGAAAAATCGGGGCAATTAAACCGGATCGCCGCAATTTATGTGCGTGGAGCGGAAATTCAATGGGAAGAATTGTATCGCAGTCAAAAATATCAAAAAATAAGTTTGCCGGGTTATCCTTTCCGGCGGAAACGGTATTGGTGTGAACCCGAACTGACGGCATCCGGTGCTAATCTGAATCCCGCCCCCTCCCAAGGAATTCATCCTTTATTGGATAGTTGTCTGGCCGAATCGGTAGGGATCGATATTTATCTTACCCGGTTCAGCATCCGGCGGCATTGGGTGTTGAGTGAGCATAAAGTGGCCGGGAACTGTATCGTTCCCGGGACCACTTATCTGGAAATGGCTAGAGAAATAGGGCAGCGCTATTATCCCGGAATGGCCTTGGAGTTAAAAGACGTCTTTTTCATAACTCCTTTGGCGGTACAAGAGGATGAAATCAAGGATGTTCAGACCATGATCAGATGGGAAAGCGATCATCACGGTTTTACAGTGGTTAGCCGCGCGGCCGATGGAATGAATTGGGTAACCCATGCCGAGGGGAAGATTTACGGTTTCAATCCCCCGGTTCATCCCGGTGCGGAGTTCACCCAAATATTGGAGAAATTTAAAGCGGAAGGCAACCGGGTAGTTGGGACGGACGCTTTTAGCGGAGCCATTGAGACCGGACCGAGATGGGAATCGCTTCAAAATATTTCTTTTCTCAATCAGAGCGCGTTAGCCTATTTTGAACTAAAACCCGAATTTGCGCCGGATTTGCTCGCTTATAAGCTCCATCCCGCCGTGATGGACTGCGCAGTAAATGTCGGTATTCGCGAGGGTGGCGGACTGTATCTACCGTTTGGCTACCAGAGTCTAAAAATCTTGAAGCCTATTTCCGGAAAAGTTTATAGTTACCTGCGGAAAAATGTTAAAACCGCCGGTAACCAGGAAACGATTTCCTTTGATATTACATTGTGGGATCCTTCGGGGGCGGTCATTGCCGAAGCTGAAAATTATATCATTAAAAAAGTGCCGGAGGAAACCATTACAGCGCTTCCGGCAGCCGGGCGGGAACTTTGTTTTGATATCGGCTGGATTACCAAACCGTTAACCACGGAAAAACAAGGACTTCAATCCGGGCCGGCCATGATTTTTCATGATGAAAAGGGCATAAGCGCCGCGATTTGCCGCGAGTTGAAAAATTCCGGGATTGAATTGATTGAGGTAACCATAGGCCGGGAATACCAGCAGGTGATGGCGAATCAATTTACGGTTGGCGCAACTGCGGATGATTACCAGCAATTATGCGGCGCTGTCCGGGAGCGGGGAATATCCCGGATCATCCATTTGGCGGCGTTATCCGGGGAACCGTCCGGCAACAGCGGGGATTCATTCGAAGCGCAACAAAAGAGAGGATTGGAAAGCCTGTTTCATTTAACCAAAGGGCTGATTCAAAATAAAATGAGGGGGCCGATTTCGCTCATCCTGATTGCCGATTACGCCTTCGCGGTATCGAAGAATGAAACCCGCTTAAATCCGCTTCATGCCGCTTACTTTGGCCTGGGAAAAGTGTTCGGACAGGAACATGAGCATATCCAATGCCGGAGCATCGATATCGACGATCAGACAAGTCCCGCCATTCTTTTGGAAGAGATCATCGCCGGTGATGAATACCGGGTCGCTTACCGGAATGGTAACCGCTATATTGAAGAATTTCAACTCTTGAATCTCAGCCAGTCCCAACCCCGGGCGGTGGAGATCGATGACCGGGGCGTATATGTTATTACCGGCGGAACCGGCGGCTTAGGCCTCGAAATTGGTAAGTACCTTGCTTCCAAGCATAAAGTAAATTTGTGTTTGCTGAATCGTTCTCCATTTCCAAAACGGGAAGCCTGGCCGGAGATTTTGCTCCGGAACGATGACCGGAAATTATGCTCGAAGATCGAGGCAATTCAAGCGATGGAAGCCAATGGTTCGGAAGTGCTCGTATATCAGGCGAATGTTACTGATGCCGGTACCCTCCGGGAGATTTTCAACTCGTTGCGTACCCAATATGGGCGAATTAAAGGTATTGTTCATTGCGCCGGTGTGGCCGGTGACGGATTCATTTTCCGGAAGGACCCTCATCTTTTCGAACAGGTAATTAATCCGAAGATCAAAGGAACCTGGTTACTTGATCACTTGACTCAGAATGACTCCTTGGATTTTATGGTATTGTTTTCATCCATAAACGCATTTCTGGGTGGGCCCGGCCAGGGGGATTATACGGCTGCCAATGCTTTCCTGGATTCATTCGCGGTTTACCGGAATAAAAAAGGCTTCAAGACACTATCTATCAACTGGCCGGCCTGGAAAGAGACGGGTATGGCCGTGGATTATGGTGTTCATAACACGGCGGGAATTTTTAAGGCATTACCGACCATGGCGGCGATCAAAGCTTTTGACAAACTGCTCAACCTGGATTTGGCCAGGGCGATTGTTGGAGAACTGGATGAAAATGTGTCCCCGGCTCATCAGGCGGAGTTGCAGTTGGCGATTTCGCCAGGGTTGATGGCGCTGCTTCAGAAAAGAGCCAAAACAACCGTAGCCGCGCACCGGACTGAAAAACGGAACAGCGAGACCGGGATTGTAATAAAAGGAAAGGAACTGTCGGAGTTCAACGAGATTGAACGGAATGTGGCCCAAATCTGGTCCACGGTTTTGGGATTGGATGAAGTGAATATCCATGATAATTTCTCGCAATTGGGCGGAGATTCCATCCTGGCCACACGCTTGCTTAAGGAAATGGAAAAAGAATACGCCGGTCTCGTCGATATCACCGATATTTTCACTTATCAGACGGTTTTCGAAATGGCAGCCTATTTGGAACGAAAGTTACACCCGGAAAGTAAACCCAAGGCCAATATCAACCGCGAAGAGGAGCTGCGCCGGATCTTATCCAGTTTGGCCGATGGCGAGATTACGGCGGATGAAGCCGACCGGTTAATTAATCTAAGGGGCGATCAGGAATGAAAACCATTACGAAATTAATTTATGATCTGGTAGCCGCGAAACAACTATCCCAAGATGACGCCATAACTATGCTCAAGGAGCTTCAGGATAGAACAGCGGGGAATAACTTTGAGATTGCCGTCATCGGAATGGCCGGAAAGTTTCCGAAAGCCGCGGATTTGAATCAATATTGGTATAATTTAATCAATGGAATCAATTGTATTGATGTTTTTCCCGATGCCCGGGGGAAGGATTGGCAGGACTTATGTGCCAAGTCGCTTTATGCCCGGTTGTTAAGCAAAAATTCGCCGGAGCAAAATACGAACGGAGACAATATTTTTGTAAAAGGAGGTTACTTAAACGAGGTCGATAAATTCGATGCCGCCTTTTTTAAGATATCCCCCAAGGAAGCAATGTATATGGATCCGTTACAGCGCATATTTTTGGAGACGGTATATGAAGCCATGGAAGATGCCGGATATGGAGGCCAAAAATTATATGGTTCGAAAGCCGGAGTATTTGCGGGGAAGGATCACACCCATTCCACAATGTACAAATACGTGACCGAACCCAATGAGATGCAGTTGACTGGTAATTGGGCCGGTATTTTAGCCAGCCGTATCTCATATATATTCAATTTCCGGGGCCCGAGCATGGTGGTTGATACAGCCTGTTCCTCGGGACTGGTGGCCGTGTATGAGGCATGCCGGGCCATCAATAATAAGGAATGTGATTTGGCAATCGCCGGGGGTATACAGGTAGCGATACTTGCGGATAAAAAAGGTGTGCCCAGCAGTATGGAAATGGTGGAATCTAGCGATGAACACGTGAGAACCTTCGATAAGGATGCCAGTGGCACAGTATGGGGTGAAGGGGCCGGAGTGCTAATCTTGAAACCGTTGGACAAGGCCATTGCCGATCGTGATCATATTCATGCCGTAATCAAAGGCGGCGCCATAAACAATGATGGCGCTTCCAGCGGTATTACCGCGCCCAATGCCGAAGCCCAGAAAGAATTACTCATCAAGGCTTGGAAAGAGGCCAAAATCGATCCGGAAACCATATCATACATTGAAACTCATGGGACTGGAACCAAACTGGGAGATCCCATCGAAATCAAAGGGATAACCGCCGCATTCGAGGAATTTACCAATAAAAAACAATTTTGTGGAATTGGATCCGTCAAAACCAATGTAGGACACCTGGTAGCGGCCTCCGGATTGGCATCGGCCATCAAGGTGATATTGGCCTTAAAAAATAAAGAAATCCCGCCCAGTATCAATTTTAATTCCCCGAATCCCTATATCAACTTTTTACATAGCCCGGTATATGTCAATGACCGTTCCCGTCCGTGGGACTCCATGGATGGATTACCCCGCCGGGCCGGTGTCAGCGCTTTCGGTTTCAGTGGCACCAATTGCCATGTTATATTGGAGGAGGCCCCCGCATTTGCCGGAGGAACCAGCCTTCCCCAAAATCTGCCCGGAATTTTGACAATATCGGCCCGGAATAAAAATACCCTGCAAGAGTTAGTAAAACGATACGATGAATTTTTGGAACAAAACCCGGAAGCGGATTTGGGGAATATTTGCTATACCGCCAATACCGGCAGGGGACATTATAATTACAGACTCGCTTTGATCGTAGCCAATTTGGAAGATTTAAAACAAAAAATCACCAGGCTCAAAGCGGCGGAGCCGGGAGAGATTCGGGAGCCGGGGATTTTTTACGGTGAGTATAAGATTGTCCCGGATCATAAAACGGATCTCGCTGAAAATGAGATAACGGAGAATGAAAGAAGGCGGCTGAACACCACCGCGAGTCAAAAATTGAAAGAGTATATACTAACCGAAAGTGATATGCGTTTTTCAGCGGAGTATCCGGAGTTCGCCGCCGGACTTTGCCGGTTGTATATCCGAGGTGCGGATATCGCCTGGGATGAATTGTATCAAGATCAGGGTTTCCGGAAAATAAGCCTGCCCGTATACCCATTGGAACGGATCAAATGTTGGGCTCCCCCGAATAACGCCGAGATCAGTGGGATACAAATGAGTTCCAAACCCATCCATCCATTATTGCATACATTATTGGCTGACTCCCTTGATCTAAAAATTTACACCACCGAATTTACGGTAGATAAACAATGGGTTTTAAACGAACACCGGGTTTTAAATTATTATATCGCTCCCGGTACAACCTATCTGGAGATGGCCAGAGTGGCGGCCGAAGCCTTTTATGATAATAGCCCTTTTGAACTCCGGGATTTTCTATTCGTCAATCCCCTGGTGGTCGATCCCGGTGAGAAAAAGGAAGTCCAGACCATTGTCAAAAAGGAGTCCGAATATCTTGAATTTGTCGTTGCCACCCCGGTGGCCAATAGTTTGGGCGATAAACAATGGACCATTCATGCCCGGGGGAAGATTTACCGGGTAAGATCCGGAGAAATCGCCCGGTATGATCTGGCGGAGTTGAAAGAAAAACTGGATGTTGAGCGTAACCGGATTGAGTTCCCCGAAAGCACCGGGACTGAGAACATTATCATTGGCCCTCGCTGGCGGAATATCATTTCCGGGGCGGGAAAAAATGGCCAGGCGTTATTGCAATTCAAACTACCGGACGAGTTTGTCGATGATCTTCATGATTACGGGATCCATCCCGCCTTAATGGACCAGGCCGCCGATGCGTTCAGTCAGAGCATTGAAGGAATGCGGCTGCCGCTTATGTACAAACGAATGACCGTTTACGGCCGGATGCCGGCCAGTTTTTATTGTTACATGAGGCGTAAGGATCAGGGAACCGGAAACCTGGAAACGATTCTCCTGGATGCTACTTTAATGGATGAGTCGGGACAAGTTTTTATCGAAATTGAGGATTATTCGCTAAAGAAGGTAAAAGACCGGAAACTTAACATCAAAAAAGCCACCGCTGAAATTTTATATTACAGTTTCACATGGTTACCGGAAAAATTGAAGACCGACGCTTTACCCACTGATCAAGGAAGTATTTTAATTTTTAAAGATGAAACCGGAATCGCCGACCGGATTATGGAAGGGTTGAAAAGGGAAGGGAGAGATCTGATCGAGGTTGAACCCGGTTCCGGTTACGAACAAATCACGGACCGTAAATTCCGGATAACCGGTGAGGAATCCGGCTATCGAAGATTAGTGGATGCACTAAAGGACCAAAGAATCTCTCAAATCATCCATTTGATGTCCATTGTTAAAGAGACCGGCCGGCCGGAAAGTTTGACGGAATTGGAAGAAAAACAGTCCAAGGGGCTTTATAGCCTGTTTTATCTATCCCGGGCATTGGCCGGTTACAATTGCCGTGATGGAATCGATCTGGTCTTAATTGCCGACAATGTCAATGAAGTAACCAAAACTGAAGACAGCATCAATCCTGCTCCCGCCGCGCTTTTCGGGCTGGGTAAAACGGTGTTTTCCGAGAATGACAAATTAAGATGCCGCGTCATTGATATTGATCACCATACAACGCCCGATAACATTATATTAGAAATCCTGTCGCCGGGTTCCGTCTACCAGGTGGCTTATCGCCACAATCAAAGGTACATTGAGGAACTCCAAACCGTGGAACTCCAAAAGGAACCGGGCCAAGTAATCAAAGACAGCGCGAGCATGCGTGCGGGCGGTGTTTATATCATCACCGGTGGGACTGGTGGTGTAGGGATGGAAATTGGAAAGTACATGACCGGAAAAGCGAAGATTACCTTGGCTTTAATCAACCGGACCGCCATGCCCGGCCGCGAATCCTGGGATGAGATATTAACACGAAATGAAGATCAAAAGCTCCAGGCCAAAATTGCGGCGATCCGGGAAATGGAACAGGCCGGCTCGGAAGTGTTGATTTTTAGCGCGGATGTCTCCAGTGAAAGTAGTTTAAAGCCGGTACTGGATGGGTTGCGGAGTAAATACGGCAGGATTAACGGCGTTATTCACGCGGCAGGGATTGCCGGAGCCGGTTTTATGATTAAAAAGGATATCCAAACTTTTAAAAATGTGGTTACTCCCAAGATTCAGGGAACCTGGCTGCTTGACAAGCTGACTGGGACCGATGATTTGGATTTCTTCATCATGTTCTCCTCGATTGTCACAATTACCGGCGGACCTGGACAAAGTGACTATAACGCTGCCAATTCATATCTTGATGCCTATGCGGCATACCGGAACAAACAAGGGAAAAAAACGATCAGCATCAATTGGCCGTTATGGGAAGAGACGGGAATGGCCGCTGATTATGGAGTAACCGGCCAAAAGCTGATTTTTAAACCGGTGCCCCGCAACAATGCATTGGATATCTTTGAGGAGATCCTCGCGTACGTTAGCTCACGGGACAGAGGGTGTAGTTCGCGGATCATCTTCGGTGAATTGAATTATTCAATGATTACCGCAGTAAATACCGATTTACCATTTCAACTATCGGAACGAATCAGCGCGGCCATTAAGCGCCAAAAAACTCAAGTTGCCGGCGGTCAAGCGGATTCTGCTAGCAAAAATTTTCCAAAAGCAAAATTAATCGGGATTAACAGCCAGGATGAGGGGCAGACAGTTTATATCATGGCCCAGATTTGGGCCCGGGTTTTGGGCCTAGCGGAAATTGATGTTCATCAAAACTTTTATGATATGGGCGGCGACTCGATTTTGGCCGGCCAACTATTCAATGCCATTGACTTTGAGTATCCGGAAGTCATTAACATCTCCGATATTTTCACCTATTCTTCCATCGTGGAGTTGTCCAAATATATTGATGAGAAAGGCGGATTTAAACACCCCGGGACATCAGGTTCAAAGGATCCGGCGGACTTGGCCATTCAACCCCTGCCGCACCAAGAATTTTACCCGATGTCATCAGCTCAAAAGCGTATGTTTATTCTCCATCAAATCGAAGGTGCGAATCTCAGTTACAATACGCCATTCGTTTTGCTGGTGGAGGGGAAACTGGACCGGCAAAGGCTTGAAGAAGCATTTCAAGAGCTGATTAGGCGGCAGGAATGCCTGCGGACCACATTTGAAACAGTGAACGGAGAGCCGGTACAGCGGATTCACCCCGCGGTGGAATTTTCCGTGAGTTATCAGGAAACGGATGAAAGCCAAATCCGGGAAATCATTGATGATTTCGTCCGTCCCTTTGATTTGAACAGGGCGCCGTTACTTCGGGTGGGGCTCTTTAAAATATCGGATACCAGGTATGTGCTAATCTATGATTTGCATCATATTGTTTCCGATGGTTTCTCCGTGGGAATTCTCATGAACGAGTTTATTGACTTATATGAAGGAAAAAACTTGCCAAACCCGCAGATTCATTATAAGGACTTTGCCGCATGGCAAAATGAGGTTTTTCGCAGCCCCAAAATAAAAAATCAAGAAGAATACTGGCTTCAAACCTTCTCCGGGGAGCTTCCCCAGCTTAATTTACCGCTAGACTATCCTAGGCCTGCGATCCAAAGTTTTGAAGGGGACCGAGTGGAATTTGAAATAGGTCCGGAGTTAACCGGGCAAACCAATCGGATCGCCGCGCTAAACGGGGCTACTCTATATATGGTGTTACTGGCGGCGTATAATGTTCTTTTATTCAAGTATACCGGGCAAGATGATATCATCATCGGCTCGCCGGTGGCCGGGCGGTCTCATCTGGGTCTTGAGAAAATTATCGGAGTATTTATCAACACCCTGGCAATGCGGAATTATCCGGCCGGAAATAAGAATTTTTCCGAATTTTTGGCCCAAGTCAAGGAAAACTCCTTAAAAGCTTTTGATAACCAAGAGTACCAATTTGAAGTCATGATTGATAAGTTGAATCTGAGAAGGGATTTAAGCCGGAACCCGATATTTGATGTAATGTTTGTTTTGCAAAATATGGATATTGTCGCCAGAGAATCTATGGGTTTACGGTTTATTCCGTTTCCGTATACCCATAAAGCTGCCAAGTTTGATTTGGCTTTGGAAGCGATTGAAACCGAGGAACAAAAAATCTTATGTAATTTGGAATATTGCACCAAACTCTTTAAACAGGAAACCATCATCCGATTAACCAGGCATTTTATCAATATTTTAACGGCAGTTACCGCCAATCCTTCGATTCAGCTCAAAGATTTGGAGATTTTATCCCGGGAAGAGAAAGAGCAAATTCTCAAGAGGTTCAATGACACCCGGATGGAATACCGGACGGAAAAGCTGATTCATGAGTTATTTGAAGAACAGGCCGCTAGAACTCCCGAGGCCATCGCTCTTCAATTTAAAAATGAAACATTGACTTACCGGGAACTGAATGAACAAGCAGGCCGCTTGGCCGGGGTACTCCAAGGGCATGGGGTGAAACCCAATAAGCCCGTCGCCATCATGGTGAATCGCTCCCTGGAAATGATCACCGGAATCATGGCCATCATGAAGGCCGGTGGCGCATACTTGCCCATCGATCCCGAATATCCCGGGGAACGAATCAAGTATATGCTGGAGGATAGTGAAACCGAAATCCTGTTAACCCGGGGTGAACTAACCGCAAAGGTTCAATTTAGCGGTATTATGCTGGATTTAAACGAACCCGGGGTTTTCCGGGGCAATGGGGCAGGACTTTCTAAGGAAAATACCGCCCGGGATGCGGCTTATATTATCTATACTTCCGGTTCCACCGGCCACCCCAAAGGGGTCATCATCGAACACCAGGCGGTCCATAATTTTATCCGGGGGATCATGAGCCGGATCGATTTTGCCGCCGGTAAAACCATCCTGGCGTTAACCACGATTTCATTTGATATCTTCGGATTGGAAACATTACTAGCACTGGCCGGGGGATTAAAGATTGTCATCGCCTCCGAAAAGGAACAACTGGATCCCAAGTTGTTAAGTGAGGTAATCATCCAAAACCGGATTGATATGCTGCAAATTACGCCGTCACGTTTACAGTTACTGCTCAGTGATGAACGTTACCGGCCTTGTTTTGAAAACTTAACCGAGATCATGATTGGCGGTGAGGCATTACCGGAAAACTTATTGGACGAAGTCCGGAAATTGACCCGGGCCAAAATTTACAATATGTATGGGCCCACAGAAACCACCATCTGGTCCACGGTCAAGGACTTAACGGCCGAAACCGCCGTAAATATCGGGACGCCCATCGCCAATACCCAAATTTATATTGTTGACTCGAATAATCACCCTCAACCGGTGGGAGTCATCGGAGAGTTATGTATCGCGGGGGATGGCCTGGCAAGGGGCTATTGGAAACGGCCGGAACTAACCGCCGGGAAATTTGTACCGAACCCATTCCGGCCCGGAGAACGAATGTACCGGACCGGAGATACGGCCCGATGGCTGCAGAACGGAAATATTGAGTTTCTAGGGCGCATCGATTACCAGGTGAAGATCAGGGGTTACCGGATCGAACTGGGAGAAATCGAAAACCGGTTATTACAGCATGAAGCGATTCAAGGAGCGGTCGTGATCGACAGGGCGGACGATAACGGATTGAAATCTCTCCACGCTTATTTTGTAGCCAGCCGGAAACTCACGGCAGCCGAATTACGGGAGTATATGGAGCAGTGTCTGCCGGATTACATGATACCGGCATCATTCAGCCAACTGGAGCGGATTCCCCAGACTCCGAGCGGCAAGATTGATCGCAAGGCTTTGCCCAAAGCGGACCGGCATTCGCCTGATTCGGGAGTGGAATATGTGGCGCCTCAAACCGTAATTGAGAAACAGTTGGCGACCGTCTGGCAGGAGTTGTTAAAAACCGACCGGGTGGGTACCCGAGATAATTTCTTTAATTTAGGTGGAAATTCACTCCTGGTGGTTTTAATGCATAATCGTCTGAACGGGCTTTACTCCGGAAAAGTTGATGTCACGGATATTTTTGCCTATCCCACCATCGCAAGGCTGGCCCAGTTCATTGAAACCGGCCAAACGGCGCCAATGACTCAGTTGGAGGAACTCCCCTTTCCCGAGGAGTATTTTGGGACAGCGGGTAAAGAAAGCGGGGCTCTGGTCTTTAAATTTCAAATTGACGGTACCCGTCCGGCGAAACTTAAAAATATCGCAGACCGGATTGGTGTTGGAATACCGGAGATACTCTTAGCAACCTACTGCTATTTACTGGCGGAAATTAGCGAACAGCCCAGCGTTGTGGTACAAACGATATTAGCGGATGCCAATCACGTTTTCCCGCTCAAGATCGAACTAAGCGAGATTACGGCCCTTCTGGATCTCTTTCAAGCGGTAAAACAAAAATTTATGAATATTTCCAAGGACGCGATTTATGATATCCAACAATTCAATAAAACCCGAGTCACCAAAAACAAGCATAGCATTATCCCGTTTTTCGCCAATGGTTATGACTTGACGCGCAAACCCCTGGCCCATTATGACTTGATGTGGAATGTAAAATCGATAACCGGCGATGAGATTCGTTTTACTTGCCATTATAATAAACAAAGACTGAAACAGACGCAGGTTGAAAAATTGATCCGGGCCTATCTCAAATCGATTGAGATTGTGATCGAAAGGTTAGAAGGGAGCGATCAAGTTTGAAAACTGTTGCCAAATATATTTACAATCAAGTCGCCGTCAAACAGTTATCACTTGACGATGCCACAACCATGTTGAAAGAGCTGCAAGACCTGGCTTCCAATAGTGGAAGTGAGATCGCCATTATCGGCATGGCCTGCAGGTTTCCCAAAGCGGCCAATCCGGATGAATTTTGGGATAATTTAATCCATGAAATCAACTGTATCGATGATTTTCCCCCCGGAAGAAGCAAGGATTGCCGGGATTTATCCGACAAGTCGCTCATGGCCCGGATGTTAGGCGGTAATGCGCGGGAATATGAGGCCCAGGGCAATCGATTTTATGGAAAAGGCGGTTACTTACACGAGATTGATAAATTTGACGCTGCCTTTTTCAACATAGCCCCCAAGGAAGCGATATTTATGGATCCGTTACAGCGCATTTTTTTGGAAACGGCCTATGAAGCGATGGAAGATTCCGGTTACGGCGGCCCAAAATTATATGGCGCCAAAGTTGGAGTGTTTGCGGGAGATGATCACACTTTCGCCACGATGTATCAATATGTGACCGAACCGGATGAGATGCACCTGACCGGTTCCTGGGCGGGTATTTTAGCCAGCCGTATCTCATATATCTATAATTTTCAAGGCCCGAGCGTGGTGATTGACACGGCCTGTTCCTCAGGACTGGTGGGCATCCATGAGGCATGCCGGTCATTAAAAAATAGAGAATGTGATGTGGCTATTGCCGGCGGTATTCATGTCCGGTTGTTTCCGAGTATAAAGAACGCCATGGGAATGGTGGAGTCAAGCGATGATTGCGTAAGAACCTTTGATAAAGGTGCCAGTGGCACGGTTTGGGGAGAAGGAGCCGGGGTGCTCGTCTTAAAACCATTGGATAAAGCCGTCGCCGATCACGATCATATTTATGCCATAATCAAGGGAAGCGCAATCAACAACGATGGTGCTTCCAATGGGATTACAGCGCCGAACGCGGAAGCACAGAAAGAATTAATGATTAGAGCCTGGAAAGACGCCAAAATCGATCCGGAAACCATATCGTATATCGAAGCCCACGGCACGGGCACCAACTTGGGAGATCCCATTGAAATAAAAGGGATTCAATCCGCTTTTGAGGAATTCACCACCAAAAAGCAGTTTTGCGGGATCGGTTCCGTCAAAACCAATGTTGGACACCTGGTGGCGGCTTCCGGGATGGCATCGGTTATCAAGGTGATTTTGGCGTTAAAGAATAAAAAAATTCCACCCAGTATCAATTTTAACTCCCCAAATCCCTATATCAACTTTTTGAATAGCCCGGTGTATGTCAATGATTGTCCCCGTGAATGGAATTCTACGGATGGTTCCCCTCGCAGGGCCGGTATCAGCGCGTTTGGTTTCAGCGGGACCAATTGCCATGTCGTATTGGAGGAAGCCCTGGCGCTTACGAAAAAAGAAACCAATCCGCCGCAAAACCGGATCGGTATATTGACAGTATCGGCACGCAATAAAAATGTCCTCAAAGAGTTTCTCAAAAGGTATGATAGTTTTTTAGATCAGGCTACCGAAGCGGATTTTGGGAATATTTGTTACTCCGCGAATACCGGCCGAGGCCATTATAATTTCAGAATCGCGTTAATTGCGACCAATTTGGAAGAGTTAAAGCAAAAAATAGCAGCATTGAATCGCATTGATGATGATAAACTCCGTGAACCGGGAATTTATTTCGGAACATACCGGATCGTGCCGGATTATAAAACCCCGAATCGCGCCGCCAATGAATTAACGGAGCAAGAAAAGCGGGAGTTGAGTGCCGGCGCGGCTCAAAAATTGAGAGAGTTTTTAAACACCGCCGGCAATATGGGCATATCCCGGGACTTTGCCGGAGAACTTTGCCAGGTTTATATTAAAGGGGCGGATATAGTCTGGGACGACCTGTATCAAGACCGGGACTTTATAAAAGTGAGTGTACCGGTATATCCGTTGGAAAGGATCAAATATTGGGCCAAACCGAATATTGCCGAAACCGAAGGGTTGCCAACCTCTGAATTAAATCATCCCCTATTGGATAGATGTTTGACCGATTACATCATCAATCAAGATATTTATTTAACCCAATTTAGTGAAAAACGCCACTGGGTTTTAAGTGACCATCGGATTGGAGAAAATCATCTTTTACCCGTTACTGTTTATTTGGAAATGGCGTACGAAACCTGCCGGAAATATTTTACGGATACCCTGATAGTGCTCCAGGATGTGGAGTTCATTGCTCCCCTGGTTGTAAAAAAAGGGAAATCGATGGATGTTCAAACGGTAATTCGGAAAGAAGACGGTTTTTATGAATTTATCATTGGAAGCAAACCGGCGCCGGGTAAAACTTGGGTTATTCATTCCAAGGGGAAGATCCGGAGTGCGGATTGGGAAAAACGAATGGAGACCTCCGCCTCTTATCAAATCAGTGAATTAATAGCCGCTTGTCATAAGGAAACCGGGAAACTGGAACCCAATCAGTTCGGGGGGGTATTTCAATTTGGCCCCCATTGGTCGAACTCCGGGGAAGTGTTTTTCGGAGAGGGCGAAGCTGTTTTACGGTTACAACTACCGGAAGACTTTCAGGATGAATTGAAACAATATACATTGCATCCGGCATTATTGGATAAGGCGGTGAATTTTATCAGCCGGAAGATCGGGGAAGGGGTGTACTTGCCTTTTTTTTATCAAAAACTAACGATCAACCATGCTCTGCCGGGAGAATTCTTCAGTTATGTCCGGCTCCAAAATCAGGCTGATAATCGGGAAACAGTTTCCATTAATGCCACCCTCATCGATTTATCGGGAAAAGTGATTGCCGAAATCGAGAATTATACCATAAAAAGAATCCCCGATTCGGAAGTAGAGCGGTTAACCGTGGAAAACGATCCGCTCACTGGACTGGAGCCTGAAAAAAATCCAGTGGCAGATGATGAATGGGATATTGTATTAAAGGGCAGAGATTCGGAAGCAGAATATACGGAAACCGAAAAAAGCATCGGCCGGATCTGGGGCCGGTTATTACAATTAGAGGAAATCAGTATCGATGACAGTTTTTCCGGTTTGGGCGGCAATTCACTGTTTGCCGTTAAAATGGAAGCGGAAATGGAGCAAAATAATATCGGCGTTTCCATGGCGGATATTTACGAGTATCCCACGATCAAAGAATTAGCGGTTTATATCGACAGTAAAAGAATGAACCGCGAGCTTCCCAAACAGTCTCTTCATGAAAGACCTTCCCAAACCCCGGATGTGAAAGTTGAAAATACCGGCCAAAATTACCGGCCGGGCAATGTCCGGTTGGATAATATCGAACCCTTTAACGAAGTATTTTACAAACATTGTTTTTATAATTCCCTCTTTCCGGTAATCCTTCATTATGACCGGAATCTGTATCCCTTTTTAGTCAATGATATTCTTACTTATGGTTCCGACCGGGACCGAAATTGGATGAACTCCGATATCTCATACCTTCCCGGTGATAATTTACGTCAGATATTAAATTTCATGGGAATTTCCATTTATACCAAGAGGCACGGAACCGGTAACAAAATCCAATCTGCCATAACCGGCCAGGAGCAAAAACTGATTAACTGTATTGCGAATGATATGGGTCTGTTTATCGACAAGGAGGATGATATTGGCAATCTGGTAGCGGATATCAAGCGATCGATTTCAAGTCATAAACCGGTTATCATATGGGTTGACTGCTTCCACGAATCGATTCGGCCGGATTGTTATCATAAAATTCATTGGGCGCATTCACTCCTTATATATGGATATGATGATGATGAACAATGTTTCGATATTATTGAGCATAATCATCGGGAAAACTTAACGTACCAAAAATGTAAAATTCATTATCAGGATGTTTTCAATTCATATAAGGGCTTTATCGAATACTATCGAACCGAGGAAGACTTTCCTACATATTACGAATTCGAACTTACGAACAAGGATGATTTCTTAATCGATAAAGACAAGTATTTTTCCGCCTATAAAAAGAACATGCTTCATAAAAGGGTGGATATATATTACGGGTTACAATGCTTGAAAGGAATAATTCACGAAATCAGGGAAACAATGAATCATGAGACCACTTTTAAACTCCACCATGAGGATATATTATACCGGATCAACCGGATGATTGCCGCCAAACAGGTTGAAAAGTATAAAAATGAGCAGCTACTTACGGATCAACACGAAATTCATGACATAACGGAGCTTATCATTGAACAGTGGACATCCATCCGGAATATGATCGTAAAATACTCCCATTTATCCATGTATGATGCCGGCAAATTTCAACAAATCAGCGGCCGGTTTGAACAAATCTATTTGCTGGAATGCAAATATACCGGTTTGATTTTTGATTTATTTTAACCCTATATCGATACTAAAATGAAAAAACAAGAGGAGCGGATATGATGGTTACTGAAGTGGAAACAAAGGTGAAAAAATCACTGAAAGGTTTTTTAAACATGGAACAGCCACTGGAACGAATTAAACTCGAAGATAATCTCATATATCTCGGTTTAACTTCCATGGATTTTATCAAGTGGGCGGTTGAATTGGAAAATGAATTCGGTATTGAATTTGGCGAGGAGGATCTGTATCTGAATAAATACAATAATTTGGGAAGTTTAATATCATTCATTGAAAGCAAGGTAAATCAAACTCACTGAATTGGACCAAATTCTCGTATTATCGATTGAAAACTAAAAAGTTGTGGTAGGTTTAAAAAATGAAAGAAAATTCGGACAACCAAGAAATCCATAAAAAAGACATCATCAAATACGTCAGTAATTTATCATGGCGACAGATGAATTGTTTCGACAGATGTTTGGCGGTATTGCTCGGCAATGTAAACCATGAATTGGTTAATTACTTTAAATTATTATTGGGCTCGCGTTATGGATTCGATATCGCCGGATTTATGGTGACCCATTTTCAGCAGGAGTGGTCCCTGGAAAAAGAGATCTATCTGGATATATTCGGGATCGATCGCAAGTTTATAAAATTCGATATCGCCACTATTCATGATATTATCTCGGAAAGCATCGATATTTATGGGAGCGCCATCGTCCGGCTTGACGAATACTATTTGTTTTATTCCCCTTATTATTTAAATACACATACAAACCATTTGACCGTAATCAATGGCTATGATAAAGACAAGCAAAGATATTCCATTACCGGCAGCGATCATATCATCGAAAATTACGACTCCGAAAAAATTAATTTCGGCAATTTTTATACCCTATTTAACATCATTAAAGATACTTATACCAACCGCCCGGAAGCGGATTGTTTTTTTTCAACGTTCGACAAAGTCGATGAACAAAAGCTAATTACCCCGGCAAAGCTAAAACAAATACTCGTTGAACTGCTCGATTTCCTGGCGAAAAACGACCAAGCGGGAAATGACATCATTATCATCCGCGACATTTTAGATAAGAAAAGGGAATTGGCCGATACGGAAAATCTCAGCTCCCTCTACCGGATCTTGGGGGGGAAAGAATTATTGATTGGAACACTACTCGATTATTTTGTGGCCGGAAGCGCGGATACAACTTATTTAAGAGAACTATCGAATAAAGTCATCAGTTTGACCAATAATTTGATTAACAGTTACTTGGTGGCGAATTATCGAAAAAAAGAGTTAAAAGTAGAAAGTACATTGAGTTTAATTCATGAGATACAAGTTTATAGCGCCAAGTTCTTTCAAGAAATGCGGGGTGTTTTCGAATGCTGTTGAATAATGTTGAACTGGTAAAAGTGAAGGACATGTTTTGCTGTGAAACTGCCATGGCAATCGTCGCAACGTCCTTAAAACACCGGTATGAAATGGTATTTATCGATGCCTGGAAATTTAATTTCCGGCCCAAGGATTCAAGTTTTGGAAAAGCAAGCGGATTCGCCGTTGATATCGACTATATTAAAGATTGGAATATTGAAAACCTGTTGGAAAAATACCATGGGATACGAATTACCTGGCATGAAAAAAATGAAAACGCGTTACATTTATTACGAAGTGAACTGGAAAAAGGAATTCCGTTATATGTATTGGCCGAGAACAACCATGAAGTTCCCCCAATCGTTATTATTGGGCTTGATGAAGATACGAATCAATTGCATTACATTGATACGCATAATCTTTATAATTATTCCGGCGTGAAAGTAATGGATATCGGAAAATGGCAGCCGAAACGTTGCGCCACTTATTTACCCATCAGTGAAGACAAAAAAGAGCTTAATTGGTGTGAAATCATCACGAGTAAAGTAAAACAAATGAACGAAGCCGGTACGTTTAATGCCATTCGGGATTTGGCCGGATATATGCGTGATTCGTTTGACTTATTGGCTGAAATGCAAGGGAAAAATAATATTCTTGAAGTCTATATCGTGCAAAAAATTGAAACAGCGGCAAGGGGCCGTTATTTATTCTCGCGATCCCTGAATTATTTACATGAGCTCTATGATATTCAAGGGTTGCCTACTATCATTGATAAATTTGTAGAACTGTCGAACAAGTGGCATCTTATTAAATACCTGCTTACGAAATCATTATACTCACGCCGGACTGATAAAATGTTTTACGCGAATTTCGCCGATAAATTCCTGGAAATTGCCGATTTTGAAACAGAATTGGCGAATCTGCTTCGGGATATTACCCAAAGGAATGGTAAAACACCTGCCATGGGCTTGCCGCAAAATCGATCCATTTCGGCCATTGATAATGACATAAAGGAAATAACCTTTGTGGATTTGAAAAATTATGTAAACAACAAAGGTTTTGGGATGATGGATCATACTTGTGGCGCGGACTTAAGCGGTGTTGGACAATTTCTGTTGCGAAATGAGAGCTGTACTATGGAAAAATGGCGGGTTTCCCGAATGGAATTCCATCTTCCGCTGGTAGCATGCGATCATGAGGATAATATATCTTGCGCCGGGCAGACAATCGACCTCGATGAAGGCTGTTATAAAAGTATGATGTTGTTAGGATGTTCCGTGGTCGGCAGCTTTTCCGAAAAAGCAATCGTTAATTATCAATCGGGAACCTATGAGGAAATCCCAATCGGATTGACCAACTTTATCGATAAAATCCCTTTATTTGGGGAGACCATCGCCTGGAAGGGCAACATTGTTGAAAATAAAGAAGGTAAACAGGTGCTTTCCAATTGTAGCGGTTACTTGTTTGCCAAAACATACTTTTTTAAATATAGTGAGCCGATTAAAAGCATAAAGCTTCCCGATTACCCCAGTATTCATATATTTGCAATTTCACTGGGGAAATAATTTATAACAAATTTCGCTTTAAGGGAGGACGGGCTATCTTTGATTCTTCTGATTCATGGATGACCATGATTATACCGATATTGTGATGACTTCATAGTAATCTGTGGTTTTTAGTCATTCCGGAACGGCATTGAGCATTCCGGAATGACTTTTTGCTGTAATGGAAGGTTTGTGGGCTGTAAGGGAATGGTCGCGGGCCATTCCAAATGATATTGAGAAATTACTCACTTTATGTGACTAATTTCTCACTTTGAGTGAGGATGGGCTCCCTTTTAGCGAGAAATTACTCACTTTATGTGACTAATTTCTCACTTTGAGTGAGGATGAGCTCCCTTTTAGCGAGAAATTTCGGAATGCAAGCCGAATAAAATATGAGAAAATTGAACTTCTGTATGAAATTGGGTATAATTATAGTACATATCACCAAGTAAATGAGGTGGGTCAATGAGCTTAGTTGAAAGATTTTTAAAAGAATTTGATGAACTCCCCGAAGACAAAAAAAAGGAAGTCATTGATTTTATTGAGTTTTTAAAAATGAGAGATAAAAATGAATTAGGTAAGTTAATGGACTCTATTATTGATGAAAACCGGGAAGCTCTAAAGGAACTTAGTCAATGAGAAATATTGAAGTTGAAGATGTTTTGATTTTTCACAAGAAAATTATTGAACAAACTAGTGGTTCAAGTGGAATAAGAGATTTAGGCCTTATCGAAAGTGCCTTGAATCGTGCAGTACAAACTTTTGATGGGAAGGATTTATATATAGAAATAGAAGATAAAATATCAGCTATCACTTATAGTTTGATAAAGAATCACGGATTTGTGGATGGTAATAAAAGAATCGGAGTGGCAGTAATGGTATTGTTACTCCGGTTGAATGATATCAAAGTAAGATTTTCACAAAAAGAATTAATTAATTTAGGTTTTGGTATAGCTGATGGTTCTTTTGAGGAAAACGAAATAAAGCAATGGATAAAAAAACATATAATTTGAATGCATCTAGAAGATCATTTATGATAGGGCTCTACATCCGTCCAGCCAAGTCCTGTAAGGCTCGCCCGGACCATTGTAGGTACGGACAAAACTCAAAAAAACTAACCGGAGGTAAAAATGTGTACAAGTTTTGTTTCATATTATGGCCAGCCTTTGTATGGAATGAATTTTGACTTTTCGGATACACCAATGAAATTAAGGATTTACAAAGAGAATCATACCAAAATCTTTTCTGTCGAATTGCTTCTGGAAGAAAAATGGGTTGTTGAGATGGTAATGAATGAACATGGTCTCTTTGGGAATTTTCAAATGAATGATTCAGATACCCATTTTTTTATCCAACCCGGCCCCCCTCAACTACCCATAGCCGAGTTGTTTAATGTGATGAACGTGCAAAGCCGTCTTCGGTGAAATGAAAACGGCTTTGTTATGCACAGCGTTATCCTTACTTTCCTCGCTGGTAAACCCGGACCCAGTCGATCTCAAACCGTTGCGGAAATTCAGAGGTATCATCCGGGTCCTCTTCCCAATCCGGCCCCACCGGCAGGCTCAGCCGCAGAATAAACGGCTCACCGGGCACTCCCGAACGGGATTCGAAATACTTCACCCCGTCGACATACCACCGCAGAATCCCCGGCTCCCATTCCAGGGTATAAATATGATAGTCATTGGAAAAATCGCTTCCTGTATAATGACTACTTTTCATTTGATGGTTCTGGGAAGTCCCGTAATGGTTGGTGAAATAAACGGTGGCCGGATCATGGCCCAAAATTTCCATGATATCAATCTCCGGAGGCCACCCGGCATCCGCCGGGGTCATCCAAACGGCGGAGAGCACCCCTTGAGTTTTGGGGACCCGGGCCCGGGCTTCAAATTTGCCGTAAGTCCAGGACTGTTTGGTGTTAGCCTCGCCGGAAGTGTATTCCCGGGTAACATTTTCAGTAGGGTTATCGGCCCGCCCGGAAGGGCCTTCCCAGTGTCCGGACTTGGCGGTAAGAACCAGGATGCCATTTCCCGCACTGTCCTCAATGGTTACATTCGCGTTCGTATATGCCTGATCTTCATTATTATAATTTAATCCCTGTTCTGACGGCTGCCAGTCGTTCAAATTCAAGGCGGAGTCGTGAAAATGATCTTCCCAGACCAAAACCCAGTCACCGTCCCAAGGATACGATTGTGATGCGCAACCAGCTCCGATCCATACAATGAATAGACTGAACAAAAACCACCGGTTGATCTGTTTCATGGATTCTCTTGCCTCCGTTTGCGTAAACTTTTTAGATGTCTCTGCAATTTTATTTTATCATAGATTTTATAATTATTGGTAATCATACCATTAGAACATATAATCCAACTTATTCTTGACATTCCCTGCGCAAAAATGATATAACAAAATGAGTGTGCGCGCTTGGGCGCTCAATAAAGGAGGGCTTTTATGGAAACGGGAGAAATGGAACAAACCCTGGTATTAATCAAACCGGACGCGCTGAAGAATTCCTTGACAGGGTACCTGTTGTCACAATTATCGGAGTTTCATACCGGTTTGCGGTTTTCTGCCGCTAAAATCGTTAATGTCAGTAAAATGTTGGCCGAAGAACATTATGCCGAGCACAAAGGCAAAGTATTTTTCCCACCCCTCATCGAGTATATCTCCGGGGCGCTGCATTATCCTGACGACCCCAGTAAACGCCGGGTTGTGGCCTTTGTATATCAAGGGGCGGGGGCTATCGGCAAGATCCGGGCCATCGCCGGACCCACCAATCCTCATAAAGCCCGTGAAGAAAAGCCGGGTACGATTCGGGCTTTGGGGTCGCTGATCCCGATTCAGGATGAGACCGGGAAGGTGATTGGGGAACGGATGGACAACCTGATCCACGCTTCAGCTAATGCCGCCGATGCCGAGCGTGAGATTAAGCTTTGGTTCAAACCGAATGATATACCGCCGTTGATGCGGGTTTATCCTACAGAAGTCAGCGGAGAGCATTATTATATTAAAGACAACAAACTCTATACCACTCATGAGCCGGATAGCGTATCTCTGGTAGCCCCCGGGGATGTGGTTTGGAAGTCCGATATTGAGACCTTGCGTGCGTTATACCGGGGTATGCCCGCGTCTTTCACCCTGGAAACAGTGGCGGCGAAGTATCTCATAAATAAATAGCGTATGGCGTTATATTGCTAATTTTGGATTTTTAATCATTATTGCATTATCCGAACGACTGCATCGTAAAATACCTCATCATACATAGTTAAGGAACCAAAGGTTCCTTAGAGTGGCCACCGGTAATTTTGGTGGTTTACTAAAAAAATGAGGGGGTTTTGACGATGCAGTCGCGTTTCATGGGGGTTTCCATTCTTGGGGTTTGTTTGGTTATCAGTTCGGTCATCTTTGGGATCTTCTTTTATCAAAGCCGGATTCCGGAAAAAACGGTGCGGGTGGTGGGGACAGCCACCAAACGGCTGGATTCCGATGTGATCAAATGGCGGGTATCCATTAGCCGGAATACCGGGGTATCCGATCTAAAAAACGGCCTTAATCTGATGAAGAATGATCTGGCGGTATTTGTTCAATTATTGAAAGCCAACGGGATTCAAGAAAAAGATTTGACCGTACAGCCGGTGAATATCAATCCGGTATATAGCCAATATGAAAAGAGCGGTAACCCGGCGGGTTATAATGTCTTGCAAAGCGTGTACCTGATATCCAAAGATTTGACCAAGGTGGAAGCCATGGCGTTAAACCCCGGCTTTTTTAGCGAGAAGGGGATAACCCTTCAGTTTTCCAACCTGGAATATTACTTTTCAAAGCTTAGCGGCGTTAAACGGGAACTTTTAGCCGAAGCCACGGTAGATGCCCGAAAACGGGCTGAGGGAATCGCCCGCAGTTCCGGAAACCGGATCGCCCGGATCGAATCCGCCCGGGTCGGGGTTTTTCAAATTACCGAACCCTATTCCACCGAGGTCTCCGATTACGGCGTTTACAATACGGCCAGCAAGGAGAAAGACATTACCGTGACGGTGAATGTGACCTTTCAATTGAAATGAATTCAGGTAAGTCTACAAAACCTTATTTTAGACAGGATTAACGGGATTAACCGGATTAACAATGAAAATTCAAGTTATCGCTAAAAAAACCTTGCCGGGAGAGGAAAATTCCCGGCAAGGTTTTTTCGTATGAGCAATTTGGGACGGTTACATCACGATTTCCACCCGGTGAACCTGACCGTCGTCGATTAATGGAATCTTTCCTTCCTTCACGTCCAGGGCATTTCCATCCAGTTTTAACTCTCTTAAACCCATCTGTTTCCGGGACGGATTTTTAACGCTGATCTCATAGGTGGCCGCGCCGAAATGATAATTCACCGAATAATCCTGCCAGTGCTCCGGTATACATGGGTTGATATGCAAGGAGCCGCCCCGGCGGGTAATTCCCAAGATCCATTCCAATATGACCTGATACATCCAACCGGCGGATCCGGTATACCAAGTCCAGCCGCCCCGGCCCGCCAGATGAGGGGCTGAATAAACATCGGCGGCCATAACGTAAGGTTCAACCCGGTACCGTTGGACTTCCTGGTGGGTACGTGCATGATTGATGGGGTTCAGCATGCTGATCAGTTCATAAGCGCGATTGCCTTCTCCTAATTTAGCCCAAGCCATGGCCGCCCATACCGAACCGTGAGTATATTGAGCCCCGTTTTCGCGGACTCCCGGGGGATAGGCCTGAATATAGCCCGGACTGGGTGTGGTATTATTAAACGGAGGCGTCAGCAATTTCACCAGTAAATGCTCCCGGGAGACCAGTTTTTGATTTAAGGATTCCATAGCGATCATGGCTCTTTCGGGTGAAGCGGCCCCGGAGATGGCCGCCCAGGCCTGAACGATACAATCGATTTGGCATTCCGGATTTTTAATGGAACCCACGGCGTTGCCCTCATCATTATACGCCCGGCGGTACCACTGGCCATCCCAGGCCTCGGCTTCCAAAGCCATGGACAGTTGTTCGGCGATAACTTTATATTGGGAGGCAATGTCTTCCACCTGATGTTGGATACAAACCGGGATAAAGGATTCCAGGACGGTATAAAGGAAGTAACCCAGCCATACGCTTTCACCCCGGCCTTCCCGCCCGATACGGTTCATGCCGTCGTTCCAGTCGCCACTGCCCATGAGCGGCAAGTGATGATCCCCGATTTTCAGGGAATGGTTAATGGCCCGCAAGCAATGTTCGTATAATGTTCCGGATTCCTCCGAAACAATGGTGGGACCGTATTTTTCATATTCATTGCCACTTAAGGGGGGAGCCTCCAAAAAGGGAATGACTTCCCGCCAAATGCTTTCATCCCCCGTATGCTGAACATAACGGCAAGCGGCATAGGGCAGCCATAACAGGTCGTCGGAGAATTTCGTCCGGATTCCGAAGCCTGTTTCCATATGCCACCAGTGCTGTACATCCCCTTCCCGGAATTGATGGGCCGCATGCAACAGGATTTGGTTCCGGATTAAATCAGGCTGAGTATGTAATAGCGCCAGTGAGTCCTGTAATTGATCGCGGAAACCATAAGCGCCGCCCGATTGATAGAAGGCTGAACGGGCCCAAAGACGGCAAGCCAAAACCTGATAAAGCAGCCAGCGATTGGCTAAAATATTCAAAGCGCAATCCGGGGTATTGATCTGCACTTTATTCAGCAGACCATCCCAGAAATGAGTTACGGCTTGATATGCCTTCTTTACGTGGGTTGCCGGGCTGTATTCGCCGATGTATGAACGGGCTTCTTCCGATGATGACGCGCAACCCAGCAAAATCGTCACCGTTGCTTTGGATTTCGGCGGGATGGAAATTTTTACTTGCACGGCGCCGCAAGGATTATAATGAGCGCCGGTCCGTTTGGATAAGGATACCTGTTCCAGCGCCGAGGGCATTGCCAGGGAACCGTTACGCCCGATAAACTCGGCGCGATCACCGGTCCAGCTTCGCTCTTCCACCGGCCGATCGGACCCAATATACAGGAAGCTTAATCGGTCCCGAAATTTTTCCTGATACACGTTTTTGGCAAGTAGCGCTTCCGCTTCCCGATCATAAGAAGTGATAATATAGGGGGCGGTTTTATTACGTTCCACTCCCAAAACCCATTCCAAATAATAGGTAACCGCCAGATGGCGCAAATCCTCCGTGGTGTTTTCCAGTTCAATTTGGACGATTTTTACCGGATCATGGATGGGAACAAAGAACAACGCCGTTTGTTCCAGCCCCTCGCTGCAATGATGAAAGATACTATAGCCCTGGCCATGACGCACCGTATAGGGCTCGGTATCACGAATGGGGCAGGCGGACTGGGACCATATTATTCCGGTTTTCTCATCCCGGAAATAACAGATTTCCCCGGAAGTATCAAGTACCGGATCGTTAGACCAGGGCGTAATCTTATACTCACGGCTGTTTTCAGCCCACGTATAACCCCCGCCGGATTCTGAAATTTGAAAACCAAATTGGGGGTTGGCAATGATATTGACCCAAGGAGCGGGGACAAAATCCCTATTTTTGAGATATATTACATATTCGCGCCATGAAGGGGTAAATCCGCCCCAATCATTGAAAAAGAGTAAATTTTGCGGCGGTTCCACCGGGATTAAATTGGCGGTGACAACGGATGGAGTCATAGTCAGCCGTTTTGGCGGCAGCGGGCTTTGATCGCCGGCAGGCTGCAATTGGTTAATCAGGCTTTCTTCACCGCTTTGCAGGGAAAGATGAGCCACCGTTTCCAATAATATTTGATCCTCCTCGGAGATGGACGCTTTCGAATATAAATATACACACCCCGGCTGATTGGATTCCACACAACTCCGATAGTTTTCTATAAGGCCTTGCAAAGCGTCCTGTAAAGGTTTTTCATAGCCGTCATTCCCCGAGGCGTCCAGGATCACCAGATCGATGGACAGCCCTTTCAGCCGCCAGTAATTATAGGCTTGCAGCATGTTTGCCGCCAAATCCAAACCGTTGATATCCGAAATTGTAACCAAAACGATGGGCATGTCACCGGATATACCATGGCGCCATAAGGCGGACTGGCCTTGGGTATTTTTAATCACATTGTCCATCCGTTTTTGCCGGTATGGATTAAAATAAAAGATTTGGGACGCCATCCATTGGAAAAGGTTGACTTGTTGCGGCGTGTAATTTAAATTCTTCAGTTCCAGACGGACATGGGTCCAGGTTAAGTCGATGACCCGGAACCATTGGAATGGATAACGCAATTTCTGGGAGATTTCTAAAGCCTGCTCACGGGTGGGGGCGATTCCGGTGATAAACAACAATCGGCCGGATTTTCCGGGTTCCAGGTGGATCCGGCGGCGTAAACTGAGCACCGGATCGATGACCGTACCGGTGGTACCGGATAAATTATGGTTCGCCTGGATGGCCAGGGGCAAATCCATGGCCCGTTCAAACCCCCAGAAGCGGGAACGATCCGTCTCATATTCCACTACTCCGATGGTGGAATCATCGCCGTGGACCGCGTGGATTAGCCAGGGGTTGTTATTATTCCCCGGGGAATCAGAGCGGCGTTGGGCCAGTAAAGCGTTCTCTTGAGAAACCGCTTCGGTCTCCAGGAACATTCGGTTGTATGCGGGGTGAGCATGAAATTCCTCGAATGTGGCCAGCACCGGTTCGAGTAAACTGGTGATTTCCAAAGTGCACGACGTATCCCCGTGATTGGAAAACTTAAATAACCGGAGTTCGGCATCAAACTCATGAGATACAAAAACCTCCAGCGAAGTATGAATGGAACCGTCCGTCCGGGTAAACCTGATTTTCTCCAACGAATAGCTCATGGCCGCGTCGTCGGCCGTTATCCGGCAGGGCAGGTAGGTTGGAGACCAGTGCTGGTTATCGCTCAGATTCCGGATATAGAAAAATGAACCTGAGGAGTTTTGAACCGGATCTTCGTTCCACCGGGTCAGATAAAGTTTGCCCCAACGGCTGAAACCGCCGCCGTTATTGGAAACCATCACTTGATAATTGCCATTCGATAGGAACCGGGCTTCGGGTAAAATGGTATCAATGCTGTAATATTGCTTAAGATCAGAACCCTCGTTGTGTTTGGCCCGGACGGCAATCAATTGCGGCGCCTTGGATGCAATCGTAAGCGGACGTACCGGGGCTTTTTCGCGCAATAACGGTTCCGCCGCTTCAATTTGGGGATCAGACATGAAGCGCCGGTGCATTTGATTATTGAAAACCAGATTTCCGATGGAAAGGAAGATCATACCCTGATGGTGAGCCATATGGCTTTTAATGGTGGTATAGCGGACATTGGCCGGCAAACGGTCCGGGGTAAAATCCAAAGCCTCATAGAAACCATATCCGGATAAAGCGCCATAACTTTCTAACGTTTGGAAGTTAGCCAATGTCTGGCGGGGTAGGACCATCGTCGCCAACACGGTGGCATACGGCGCAATGACCCGATCGTTTTCCAGGCCTTGCTTCAAACCCAATCCGGGTACTCCAAAAGCCCGGTACTGGTAGTTCAGATTAAAATCGTGGGCGTTGTAACCGGATTCGGAAATTCCCCAGGGCATATTCAATTTTTTGGCATATGAAATTTGGCGTTTTACCACCATTTCATAAGTTTTTTCCCAGAGCGTGTTGGGGTGAACCGGCATTAATAATAGCGGCATTAAATACTCAAACATGGTACCGCTCCAGGAAATTAAGGTGGGGTTCCCCTGAACCAAAGACATGGTGCGTCCCATGGCAAACCAATGTTGGGTAGGAATTTGCCCCAGGGCAATGGCCACAAAACTTGCCTGACGGGCCTCGGAAGCCAGTAAATTGTAATAAGACGAATCCAGTTGTTTGGTGGTTACATTATAACCGATGGTGAATAACCGGCGTTTAATATCATACAATGAGGAAAAATTATGATTATGAATTAATGCATCGAGCCGTTTTAATAACTGTTTTCCTCTTTGCCGCATGTTATCCGCGTGTGCGTGAGATTCCACCAGGTATTCGAAATACTTTTCGAACGGGTTATCGCTATTTTCATTGATATTATCCGCAATCGCAATAAACAATCCTTCGCTGATATTGATTATTTCGGATAAGCTAATGATTCGTTCCGCTTTTATACCGGCCGGAGCCGCCTCAAGCCCATATAAAACAGAGAATTGGGCAACCATATCGGAATCTTGGATTTTATCCATTCCCAATAACCAGCCGAAAAATTGGTCGAACTCTTGAAGCTGATCTTGGATAGCTTTGGCGCAATGGACGGTTCCCCCGAGAACAACGGCCAATTCTTTTAACACCCCATACCACCGGATTAATGAAAATGGGCGGTTTAACTCGGTTTTCAGCGCACGGATAATTCCTTCAAGCTGATCCTCAAATTCATCATTATCAAATAATTCCCAGCTCACCGTATCCAGCAATCCCTGGATTAGATGGTTATCGGCCAGGGAGCGTTCCAGGTACCCAGAAATGGCTTGCCTTACGGTTATCAAATAAGCCACCAAATTACCACTGTCCACCGTGGATACATATAAGGGTGCTAAAGGCGCTAGGGAGACGGTATCATACCAATTGTAGAAATGCCCTTGCCAGCGTGGTAAAGCATCCATTGTAGCCAAGGTTTTTTCGATCCGATCCAGCATCCCGGAGGTGGTAATATAGCCGAAATCCCGGGCGTTAATAACCGCCGCCAGATACAGTCCGATATTGGTCGGTGAAGTCCGGTGGGCGATACCGTTGGGGGGATCGATCTGCAAATTATCGGGTGGAAGCCAATGTTCCGCCTCGGTAACCGTTGTCTCAAAAAAGTGCCAGGTACGGCGGCCGATATTCCGCAAATAAATTAAATCATCATCATTTAACCGCGAAGTACGGCGCCGTATCGGTAAGCTGGTGTAATAGACAACCACCGGCGCTGCCAGCCAGAGGATGGTTACTGTTAAGGCCAGTGGCGTGGATTGGGGAATTGTTAGCCATAGCAGGAACCCGGAAACAACCACCAACAATTGGCCCTTAAGCATCCGCCTCCAGAAGCCAAAGAGTGTCTTGGGAGCGCGGTTGGTCTCATCGGCGGCGGTAACCCATTCCAAAAGGCGTTTTCGTGAGAATAACATCCGATAGAGGGTACGGCCGATAGCATCCAGCATTACAATGGAATGATAAGGGAGAACCAGTAAATTAAAGGCCATTCTGGACAGAGATTCATGGAAGCCCGTGCCGTTTCTCAGTCCTTGAATAAAATTCGTAAGAAAATTAATCCCGGAAATCAGGAGGACCAATAGTAACGGAATGTTTAGCCTGGGCGTCTTCAAATTGAACGCCGCAAATCCAAGCCAAATGAGAAAGAATAAGGCCGGCCCGTGCAAACTGCGCCGCATATTATCAATCATTTGCCAGCGGGTAACCAACGGCAAGCGAACGGGCGCTTTTTTCCCTTTTTGATTCGGGGTACGCGGAGCCAACCAGGGGATAAGCTGCCAATCGCCCCGTACCCAACGGTGTGTCCGGGACAGACTGCTTAGATAGTTGGATGGAAAATCATCAATTAATTCGATATCCGTAACCAGTCCCGAATTTACAAACCCACCTTCCAGCAAGTCGTGGCTTAATACGGAATTTTCGGGAATCCGTTTGTAGAGGATATGATGCATGACCTTTACATCATAGATTCCTTTCCCGGTAAAAATGCCATGTTGGAACAGATCTTGATACGGGTCGGAAACCGCGCTGCTATAAACGTCAATACCGGCTTTTCCACCGAACAGGAGAGCGAAAAATGACTGGTTAATACTTTCATTGCTGATCCCGATGCGGGGTTGCAATAGGCCGTAGCCCCGGATGACTTTGTTTTTCTTCTCATTCAGTACCGGATTATTCAAGGGATGGGCCATGGCGCCGATTAAACGAACAGCGGCGTCGCGCGGCAGTTGCGTATCCGCGTCCAAGGTGATCACATAGCGGATGGCTTTTAAAATGGAAAGATCACCGGAAAAAATCGAAAAACTGGTATTATTATTCCCTGTCACCAGGGCATTAAACTCCATCAACTTGCCCCGCTTACGCTCCCAACCCATCCATTTTTGTTCGGCGGGGTTCCATTGCCGCCGCCGGTGTAACAATGAGAAAAAGGAAGCCGATGGATGCGGATAACGGGTGTTTAATTCAGCGATTCCTTTGAAAGCTGCGTCAATTATCTCGGCATCATTGGGCATTTCCTCCTGGGGGGCGTCGGTGAAATCGGTTAATAAAGCAAAATAAATATGAGGATCGGGATTGGCCAAATGATAAATCTCCAGTTTGTGGATTAATTCTTGAGCGCCGGCGGGACTGGACAGCAGCGCGGGAATCACCACAATGGTCGAATGTTCCGAGGGAACGCCATCGATAAACTCCAATTTCGGCAGGAAACATGGCGGGAAGATATACGTTAAAATCCAATGCAATTGCCGTAATGACCATTCTCCGGCGGGTATGGACAATAGGATGGATAGGAAAAGCAGCTGCCATCCATTGAATAGTTGCAACGAATCAAATAGAAGCAGTAACGAAGCCAGGAATAATCCCATCAAAAGAAATAGGGTTGAAAAATAAACCGCATTCGGATGTTCGGTCAGCTTTTCCCGAGGATGGCAACAGATCCGGGATTTTTCACCGAAGCTTTGAGCTAGATCCTTACGGCCAGAACTGATCAAATAATAGCCGACATGTTTTTCAAGAATATTATCGTTATCGGTGGTTGCTTTGGACGCTAATGATAAGACTTGCTGGGCGATGGCGACTTCAGGCAACCGCCAGCTTTTGGCGATTTTCTCCAAAATATGCCGGGTATAATCCCGGCTGGCAAAATCCATTTTGGGATATACTTCCGCCGGATCTTGGCGGAGATATTTCTCCACCAGACTCAATTCCTCAAAATAATGCTCCCAGATAGTGCTAGTGATTTCATGAAGACTGGTGAACAATTGTCCAACGGTTACCCGGTATTGAGCTTGTTTGGCGCTTTCCTGCTCAACCAGACGTGGCAGAGAAAGGTTCTGGGTGGCGGTTCGGGCCTCCAACCAGCGCAACAACGGCAAGGATTCAATATGTTCACGCAAGTAATGAGTCAGATGGACCAACACCAGGGGATTGGTTAAATCCAGTTTTTTTTCTATCCGGGAGATGATATAGTGTATTTTTTCAGAGAGGTTGACCTTTAAAAACGGAATGACATCTTTCACGAAAATCTTGATTTGGCTTTTGGGCAATGCCTGCTGATTGATTTCTTCGAAGATACGGCATAATTTGTTGATAATGGCAGCCCGGAGCAACAAAGGTACGGCCCACAACTCTCCCATGGTCAGTGGTTGAACTTCTTGATAAGCCTCCAGAAAACTGACCAGTGATTTCAGATCGCAATGGCCGCCTGAATAATCAAGCAGCGCAATGATAATGGCATATATTCTCCGGGTACCGCGCGCCGGTCCCAAAGTCAATACCGGCAATCGCGAGTAATAACTGGCTGGAAAATTCCGGCACACGAAAGCGGCTTGCTCATTGATTAGATACAAATTATCGATGAGCCATTCACCGGCCGAGGGAATATTCAATTTTGATTTTAAGTCGGTCCGGTATTCGTCATAGAAGTGGTTTAGTTTTCTTACTTCATCATTTAATTTCCCTTTGAGCGTTGCTTTTCGTGAAGTACCGATGGTTTGATGCTGGAGGGCCAATTCACGGGCGTAATTGTACAATTCCAGATTAATTGAAATGTTTTCGGTTCCCAAATCAGATTACTCCTTTGTAAAGTTATCGATATTCGTCTCAAAACAGAATTAAAATATATCGAATAGTTTACCGTACAGAATAAAAAATTAAGATTGTTATTTATAATCACAATGCCCTGAAGACAATTAACTATCTTTAAAAAAAGCCCCCCTTCGAAGAAAATATTCAAAATAAATATCTTTTTTTACTATCGGCTTAATTAAAGTAAATCTTAACTTTGCCATGATTAAAAACCTTCACTAAAATCAATTTTTTAGCTAGGAGTCTGTGCGGGTAATAATTTTTAATAACTTAAAACCACTATACATTGTATTAGAATATGTCACTTAATACTTAATCGCTTCGAAAATCAATTACCCGCACGGAATCTCGGGACCCGGTTTAATCATCCTGTTAAATTATTTTTAAATATAATTAAAATTATTATTAATATAAATAGTGCAACTTAGAGCCTTTAAAAGTATCCGTCGGTATGTTATAATAAGGCGGATTGTTGATAGGAGTATGTGCGAGTAACACTTTTTTTACTGATAACCACGATATGTTTTATTCGCGTATATTGTAATCCATTATCCGCACAGAATGTTAGAGCAGCAATAGTTTCTTCCTACAAAATTTAAACGGAATTTTGGAGTTGAAATGAACGCCAAAAAACAATTGGTTTTAATGATCATTCTATTGGGTGGGATAATGGTGCTTTTCCAGGGGGACGGTTCGGAAGATGGTCAAAATTACTCAATTGTGAAAAACATTGATTCCCAATCCGTAAATTATTATGGAGAGCCAAGCGCCTTATGGATATTTAATGATACCGATGCATTGCAATATTTACAGCGGTTATTAAAGATCCCCGCGGCGGATAAAGCATATTATCTGGCCGTTCAATATTTAATTCCCAATCGTGACCGGGGAGGATATTCCAGGGGCGGTTCCGCCGATTCCGCTGCTTATACTTCGGCGGTTCACCGGATTGCACAAATTATCGGAAATAAACCGGTGATTGTCATTATCGAACCGGATGAACTGTGTTTTGAAGATCCGGATTATGAGTTGATGAAAATCGCGGTGAAAGTCTATCGCCAAAAATGTAGAAACGCCAAAATATTCATCGATGCCGGAAATCCCGCCTGGTTGGCCCCAAAGGAGGTAGTCAAGCGCTTAAGGAAAGCCGGTATTCACTTTGCTGACGGTTTTTCGGTGAACGTATCATCGTTTTATCCAACTCAAACCTGTATCCAATATGCGGACTCAATTATCCAATCCTTTATCGGGAAAAAATATCTCATTGATACATCCCGGAATGGAGGGCGTTCGCCCCGATATCCCGATATTTATGATCCGGAAGGAATTAAGATCGGTATTTTTCCCTCATTTCACACTAAAAATCCAAACTGTTTGGCCTTTCTTTGGATTAAACCGCCGGGAGAATCCGATGGCAGGGTGGCGCCAGCTGGTACGTTTATAAAAAGCTTAGTTGGAATGTGAACAAAATTTTATGATCAAAGTATTTCCGTCGAGTCACTTCGAAAAGAAATTTTCGAGTTTTTGAGCTTGACAGACAGACTATTTTGATATACAATTCAATAGTCAATTTTTTAATATATTAATAAATATTAAATATTGATAAGATAGACGCTGCTTTCTGAAATTGTTTGCATCCACATTTTTTACCGTTGAAGAAATAAAACTCTCCGAAATTCTTGCCAACACCATTATCTGGAAAAACAACAACACCGCTAAGCACATCCAGCACAGTACACGTCATTAATTCCCGGATTCATGGAGCAATTAAGGTTTTTGAAGTTTAACTTCGGCTGAAGCCTTGAGGAAGTTAAGCTGAAATTTTGATGATACTGTCGCAACTATCTCGGAATTAAAAAAGATAGCGGCGTTTTTGGATGTGTAAAAGAATTTTAGGGGGGATATGCTTGTCAATCCTGAGTGTAATACTGCAAAACAAAGACTCTTTTTTATCGGTAAAAAATAGTTTGGGAATCGATAAATTCGCGAATAATTTGCTTAACGGAGTGTTTTCCTCCGTAACGCTCACCAAACTTAATTTCTGGAAGTCTGAAAGGATAAAAGCGTTTTATTTTGACAAAAACTTATCCAATATCGGGAAATCATTGCTGTTTCTCTCGACTTATAACAACTCGGTGAATTTTTACACAATGTTGAATAAAATTAAATTATCCGCTTTTTTAATCCAAAATCGGAATTCCGCTACTCTTTGTCAATACCTTGAGGCCTTTTCAATTGAGTTGTTCATCAAAGATCTCCAAAAGAGTTTGAAACCTTCCGTAAATCTAAAAATCGAAAACCGGCTTCAGAATGAAAATTGTTATATCTATTGGTATAAATCACTGCTGATTTTTCTACTCTCCGAATTGATTGATTTATACGATGCCAAGTATGATCTTTCGATTTTAATTTCCTTTGACAATAAGACCGACCGGTTTATCATCTCGGTACTATTCCCCGAAGGAAGATTTGATAATAAAAATTGTCTTGAAGAATTGATTTGTTTGGCTAAAATTTTGGGAGTTTCCACCAATGTCAGTTTTCAAAAAAGGTTGGTGCAATTCTCCATTAAAGTAACCTATCTTTATGACCGGGTATTGGTCGAAAAAAAGGATGGCGAATTTATCCCTTTATTTAAAGCCCAGGGTGTTTCCCGCGACAGTTTTTTTCATCTCCGCCGTCAGTTGATTGCGCTGGGCTGTAATAACCAAGATGTAATTCAGGTCGCCCGGGAAATTAGTAAAAACGTTCTGAAAGTCAAAACTGATTTTGAGTATAACCAATTCATATTTAATCAAACATATATCCGCTGCTGTAAAAGAATTTTAAATAATTATAATTTTTTTCCGATACAGGACCCGGAGCACCCATTATATTCCCATATTGATCTATTTTCGAGTATTTACGGATTTGAGATTGATTATCTGAGACACATCCATTTTAGTGGAAAAGTGGCGGATATCGGATGCGGGGACGGCCTTTTTTTACGGCTATTGAAAGATTTTTTAGATATTTACGGAGAAGGATATGAAATCACGATTCCGGAGATTAAACATGATGTAAAAATTACAAAAGTCGGTGATTTTAGTGAAATTAATACGTTTTACGATTGTATTTTTCTCAATCATGTCCTTGAGCATATTGAGGAATCACCGGCCAAATTTTTACAGCGGCTCATCCGACACTTCAACAGTTTGGGACCGATGGCGGTAACCGCGGTGATTATTTCAATACCGGCCCATATGTCAATGGACGCTCATCGGGCGGCAAAACACAGGTGGATTTTTGGAGAGCAACCATTTGAACAAACAATTTCGGATCAATTGCTTGAAAACAAAGAATATGAGATGAAATATTGTCATTTTAGCCAGGAATTGACGCCGGTACTAAAGGAATTGGGCTATAAATTGCATTATAATACGAACATTGGAATCTATATCGCTCAAAAGGTGGTTTGATGATGTTATTTAACCAGTTAAAATCCGGTTTTTGGGGAATCTGGGGCGTTGAACAGTATAAATATTCCCCCCGGTTAAAAACCGGAAAACATCAAAGGGAAGCGAAGTTCTTGCACAAAATTTTGGCTTCCGATCTGCCGTTTCGAATCAAACTCGGCTTGAATTACACATATGGTATTTGTAATTTACAGGGTTTTTCCAAACCAATTTCTTCCCACGAATTAAAACAATTGGACCTGTTTTATCACGAAGCCGTTGAATTTTCCGAGGAATATCCGGAAATGAGAGTATTGCTGCAAGAGCTATTTTTAATCAAAAAAATCGCCGATTGTATCCCGGGGTTTACTGGTGGCAATATCGTAAATGAAAGCAATGATGGTAATATTCATCGCAAGTATATTTGGTTGGATTTTTTCAAGTTCTCATTGATTAATTACTTGATGCGGTTACAATATAATGATATTACGGAAATGTCTCCCGAAAATTTCACCGGTTACCTGGTACTTGCCTTTTTTGTGGGAAGTGGCGGCTTTATCAAAGAAGCGGCGGTTTTTTTTGACGATAACGACTTCAAAACAATCCAAGATTTATGTATACAATTGGTGGAAAAAATTGAGATATACCCGGAGTATCCCTCTCTGGATATTGATGACTATCGGGAGTTATACCGCTTGATTGTCAATCAAATCCGTGAAAAGAAACTGGCCTTAACAGCCGCGGAAGCTTCTTTGAAAAAGACCGAAATCTGGTTTGATTTATTTCGAGTGGCAAATGATTGGTATCGTAATTATCTCAACACCAAACCGGCTTTATACGCCCAAAAAAATCCACTGCGGGATTTGGAAAAAATTTGGCAAATAGTCAACCGGTCCGAAACAAATAATTTTGGAGATTTAATGAAGGTATTGCGCGGGATCCGTATCGCTTACGACCAAAAGTATCGATCACCCAAAGTTTCACTACCGATAAATATTAATGATTTTGTCCTTTTTACCAACTCTCCTCACTTTTTATGCCGCCAATTGGAAATGAAAATTCTGGGAGGAATATTCCGTTCGCAAACGGATAACCGGTTTATGGGGAGAGCTATCAATGCTATTTTCCAAGAAATAGCCGCATTTTATTCGTATGGTGACAAGAGGGTTTTATTTGAAAAACCGGAAGCTTTTCAAAATAATTTACCTTTGCTTGTATTGGCCCATCATATCCATAATCCGGATTGTGAAAAGCTTTTTAATATGATGGTGATTAACCGGCATGTTTATTGGCCGGTTGACGGCCGACGTTTATTAATTTCAAGTTCTTCATCCAATCCCCAAAAAGTTAAACAAGAAAGACGCAATTGTATCGAACTGGGGTTTACCTATTACCGGATCCACGCCCGGCAACATTTAAAAGCCGGGAATCAAAATCGGGCTTTCTTTAATGCCATCGATTTTGCCGGAGATGAATACTACTTAACCCTGGATGATGATTATTTTGTTTTTCCCGAAGCGTCCCTGGCCGGTCATTATGAAATTCGTCAAAAAAACCTGGAATATTTTCAATTTCCGCTAACATTCAAGGGTATTTATAAAACGGAAGTCACCAACGGGGAAAAAGCCGATGCCGAAGCAATGCATTATTTTGAAACCACCTTTGGCGCCAATAACCCTCCAACCATGGTGTTCCCCCGTGGGACGGGAACTATTTTCAATTTTAAGGATGGAGTATCGATTTTATCCTATACGGGCGGCTTTTTTATTGGATCTGTCGCCGAAGATTTCGGGCAAGGATTATTGGGGTTGTTTGCCAAAACAAAGGAAAACTTTTCCCCGGGAGAGATTGGTACGGACATTTGGTGTATTGGGGAAGGGGTTGAGATCTCCGGGAAATTACCCCAAATTTTTCGTTGGTCGCGAGGGATGATTGAGATATTAAATCAGATTTTTTATCCCAATTTATATAAAAGTATTTTTGCCGGAAATATTAAAAGCAATCTACGAAAAGGTCAAATATTTCGCTTTTTTCTTTTTACCAGTTGTTTTATCACCCTCCCTTTTACATTGTTGATTACTTACCTTTTGCCATTTCTTAGTTACGCTTTCGAGATAAAGATTAACTTTTACCATTTAAATCAATTGGTTATTCCTTCTTTATTTATCTTGTCAATGATTGTAAGCCAGATTTTTTTAAAACAAAATAGAATCTCCCTGGCGCCTTTTCGGATTATTGCCTTACATTATACAAATTTGTTTGCATGTGTAAGCGGATATATGGCTGGATTATTTTCCCGGAAACGAAAATGGAATGCCAATAAAACCCGTAAAATTAATTGGGCGTATTGTGCCGGACCCTTGCTCTTAATCCTGGTGAACCTGTTCCCTTTTTTATGGCTCCTTATTAAGTCACAATTAATCAATTGGTGGATGTTATGGAATTTTAGTTTTATTATGGCTGGTTTTTGGTATTTATTCATGCCCTTTCGATTAAGTGGCGTGTCTTCCGGATGCGCCTATAAAACAAAATTTCTTTCGGTTATGACGAAGGCATTGATAAGTATCAGCATTTTATTCATGTTCTTATATTATTTTTATATTTTTATTGCTTGGATACAGTCAGGCTTGACCTTGTTTACTATATTCATGTTTTTTACATTCATCCAGTCCGCCGTATTGGCTTATTTTATAATTTTATATACTCAAAAGAATAATTCTGTAAAAACAAGTGCCGTTCAATTGAAACCCACTTCATAAATTTTCCGAAAATCGATTCATTTCATCCTGGATTGGGATACCAATAAGATTACAAGACAGCCTCAATCGGCTCCGCATTTGATATTTCCGGCCCGCCGAAAGGGGGTGCAACATTAACGATTACCTCGACTTCCGTTTAAGATGTTACCGGTCTGAGGCAGGGGGATGGCGCTGATTTTTTGTCCGGGGATGGTATATTCATTGGTATCCGGCCCCCGCCAAATGTTTCCGTCCTCATAGGCGGTAATTGCCACTGTCACGTTGACTTTTGGAAAACCCAACGAATAGCCCTTTTTATAGTTTTAATGATTTTATTTTACTTTAAAAGATAGGAATTTTCGCATACTACCTTCCTTTTATTATAAGAAGACCATTCCGAACAAAAACTAAACAGATATTTGAAAAAATTTGTAGATTTTAGAAATGGTATTAAATGGTTAGGAAAAAATTAGTAATGACATACCTTGGAAGAGAATAACGGAGTATTTTCGAGCTTTTTGGGAAAAAGTAAATTTTCAAAGATTGAACGATGATTTTTATAGTTACTTATATAAACGGTAATAAAGTTCTGTCGAACTTTTGGAAGGCTCCAACCCGAGTTCTTTTTTTAACATGGTCTTCAATTGTTCGTATTCTTCCATGACAGCCTGACGGTAACCCTTCCCCGCATTGGCAGTCATTAACAAACAGTAAATCTCCTCGTGTAAAGGGTTTAATGCTTGCGCCGACCGGAGGTGTCCAATGGCTAGATTGAACCCATTGTTCTCTAAATAGTGACGGGACAAGGCTATCCGGGCTTCTAAACAGAGCCTCTTTAAATGTTCCTGTACCGGAATAACCCACTCATAGTCCAGATCCGCCAGATAGTCGCCTTGGTACATACCCAGCGCTTGTTCAAGATTGGCCACCGTTTCCGGAGATAAGTCCTTCTTAAGAGCGGAAACAATCAACTTTTCATACCGGTGGCGGTCGGAAATAAAGCTATCCGGCTTTACGAAATAACGTTGGCCGCCGTAGAACACCAAATTAGCATCACAAGCCTGCCTTAGTCTATACCGTAGTTGGTATAGAGTGGTATGAAAATTAGCGGCAGCTTTTTCCCGGTCAAACTGGGGCCATAAATCATCTAGAATTTGGGGAGTACTTACCGGCTCCGTCCGGTGAGTCAGATATGCGAGAAGATCTCTGACTTTGACAGCCCGCCAACTCATGGGGCTGATTTCAGCGCTATTTATAAATACCCGGAAATTCCCCAGCATCATTAATTCCATAACAGGTCTGTCGCAGGTGGAAATCAAGGCGCCGGAAGAACTTACCGGGGAATCGCCGGTTTTGGACAAACGGTTTGCTATTTCAAAAACTTCCGGATTCGGGTCGTGAATTAAATCCTTCATAATCGCTTTCGCCCGGGATGTCCCAATTTCCGTCAAAGGTAAAATTGTCCGTAAACGAATGGCCGGTTCCGGATTCACCGCTAAAGCAGCGAGAACAGGCAGGGAGCGGTCTCCCAAACGCGCCAAAACCCGCTGAATGAAAGTTACTTCAATGCCTTTCTCCAATCCCATCCTTAAAACCGGTTGCATCAGGCCGTATTGGGTGACAAACATTTGTATCAAGTTCAACCGGGAGGCGATGCCCAGAGACTCCCGGGTATATTGTTCCGCTTTTTCCAGATCTTTTTTTAAGCAATAAATTGTAGCCAAAGCTGCGCCGCAATCACAGACCGACTTTTGAAACCCCATTTCTTTCAGTGCGGTTATTGCTTCCAACAACATTTTTTCGGCCTTTTCAATTTCTCCGGCGCTGATCAGGACCAGCGAACCAATCTCCCGGCTTATGGCCCAAGCAAGCCCCGATTGCGCTTCCGCCTCCTGAAGGGCTTCTTCCACGAGTTTTAACCCTTCCGTCAATTTACCTTGCAAACTCAAGCACCGGGCCAGGAAAACCAATATTGTGGAATGGGCAAAACGATCGTTGTTATTGGCTTTTACCATCATAATCGCTTTACGGTAAAGGTTTTCCGCTAAGTCAAATTCCCCGCGGTCCACATGAATACCGGCAAGGTAGTAGTAAGCTGAAGGAAGCGTTTCATATAAATTCAACTTTTCTTTGATTTCTACATTTCGATTACCATACCCCAGTGCTTGGTCCAGTTCTCCCCAATCTCCATAAATGGAACCAACGTTATCCTGGGCATAATAGCTTGGCAGTCTGCGGTCCGGTGATGCTTCAGCGCCATGCTTATACATTTGCAATGCTTTGGGGTAGTTTCCCAACATATAATTGATAGTTCCCAGACCCTCATAAAAATGAGATTCGATATATCCGTCTTTCCAGGGTGTAATGAGTTCCAAACCTTGCGTTAAAATAGCCTCACCTTCTTTAAGACGGCCGGTCAAGCATGAAACCACATACATTTCCATATAGAGATCCACGCGGTTCCTTAATTGTTCGAGTGGAATCTCCGACGCTACTTGTTGCAGCAGCTCAAAACTTTGTTGATATCTTCCGTAACAACGTAAAAGCTTGGCCTTGAGTATATTGGCTTCAAGTAAACCAAGGTGGTCCCGGCCGGCAATAAAAAGGGCAGCGGAAATTTTGGCCCATCGTTCAGCCTGCTCCGGCCGGTTCTGGTAAAGTTCAACTTGGGCTTGAAAATAAGACAGCCAAGAGTTCGCTTGAATTTGTTCTCCTGTCAGCCCCTTTAACCAGCGGGCCACGGTCTTCCATTGCCCACATTCAAGTGCTTTCCGCCCCGCCTCAACCAATACCGGAATATGAGCATCGGTTGCCCCGGCCTTTAATAAATATTCACAGGATTGAACCGGATTCCCGGTTTGATATGTAATCTCGGCAGCTTTGTATAGTAGTTTCTTTCGTTCCACACCGAGCTTGGCTTGGAGAAAATCACGAAATAAGTCATGGTAACGGAAAGATTTCACGGTTCCTATCAAAGAGATCAGGAACAACTGTTGGTTTTCCAGATAGTGTAATATTTGATCCGCGTCGGTTCGTTCCAATAAAGTATTGCAAAATTCCGCGGTGAATACATCCAAGATTGAAGTTGCCACTAAAAAGGATTGGACCGGCTTTGGCAGTTTCGTATATATTGCCGTAGCCAGATAGTCGTAAATTGCTTGGTGGTCATCGTAAGAAAGAGTTTGGGTTTCTTCCGGGCAGGGGTTTTTCATCAATCGTAAAGCCACCGGCCATCCAAAAATGTTAGATGTTAAAGTTTCGGCAGTTTTTTCGGGAATAGCCTGATCTTTTTGCGCAAAAAATGTAGCGACTTCTTCCGGGCGGAATCGCAGACTATCCGCCTCTATCGCCAGAAGGTCACCGGTTAGTTTAAGCCGGTCAACCGGAAACGGCATAATCGACCGGCTGGCAATCATGAAATGTATTCCGCCGGGAAGGTAAGAAAGGAGTTCTTGGATGAAATCATAAATAGTCGGTTCGGTGATGACATGGAAATCGTCTAAAACTATTACTAAACCATTGGGGGCGAAAGCCGCCAAGTCATTAATGATCGAAGCTACCAACAATCGTTGCTGAGTGTTAGCTTCACCCAATTCCGTTAGCTTGACGGCTTCTTTCCCGAAATCAGGATAAGTTATTCGGATACCGGTTATCAAATATTTGATAAAAACCATAAAATCATTATCATAACTATCCAATTGACACCAAGTTGAAGGTTTCAAAATTGCTTTCACCAATTGGACCATCAGGACCGTTTTGCCGTATCCGGCGGGTGCTGTCAACAATGTGAGTTTTTTCGAGGTAATTTCGGTTGCTAGCTGTAGCAGACGGGGACGGGCGACAATATCCTTTTCAATGGGAGGTAAAGATAGTTTGGTAATGACAATATCTTGCAAAAAAGCACCTTCTTGCTGCATACTCGTAGAGTTGATTATTGATTTATTTCAACACCAATCGAAATCTTCCTTTTAAAAATCCAAGAATAATTTTCCTATTAAATGGGATGAAAAGGACAAAAAATCCAGATCATGGGGACCTTATCAATGGTATAATTTGAAGTGAGTTTTATTGATGATTTATTTCTCCACGATTGAACGGGAAGAATAACTAGTGATAACCGGCTTCAAATGGCCGAAGTGAATAACGGAAATCGAGTGATTCCGAATTTGTTTTGGGAAAGGGGACAAGAACGTGAAATTGAACCGATATTGGCTGATTGGATTGTTACTAGTGTTATTACTCTTATTATCAAGTGCCGTAATGGCCCAGGATGTTCTGGTGAAAGACCGATCACTGGTCATTGAAGAGAATGGCCAACCGGTGGGCGTGAAGTTAAGCCGGTTATGGCGGACCGATACCGGTTATAAATATGTCATTGATCTGGACTATCAACTGGCCTCGCCGGATGGGGGGGTGGCCCAAACCACCAAACATTTGGAACTGGCCATGGATAAATCGTATTATGCCAAGTCATTCAACATCTTAACAAATAATAATGGAAAGATCACCCAAACCGAAGGTTCGTTTCAGAATAATCAACTGAAGCTCACCGTAATGGCTGCCGGTGGCCAGGTAAATTCCACCAGCTATCAACTGGAAGAGCCGGTACATTTTAGCGGTTCGTTGTTTGATTATTTAGGGGCCACCGGCCAGCTAAAAACCGGCGAGACCTTTCCGATGAATATTTTTGATCCAGAGACGCAAGTATGGGCCGAGGATTCATTCACCGTGGCAAAAGGGGAGTATAAATACAAGAACAAAACCATGGACTTGCTTTCGGTTACCAAAAAAGACGGCCAGGAACCGGTCGCATTCGTCGATAATAAAGGAGAATGTTATTGGGAATATGATTCCCAGTTAAAAACGGTATTTCGCAAGATTGATTCGCGTGAAATTCCCGAGTTCAAATTGCGGCTGGCCGGGCATGAGATGATTCCCGGTAAAGCCAAAGTAACCTATCCATTCCGGAGTACTTCCAGCCAAATTCGTCTTACATTGGTTAACTTGAAGCCCGATGATTATCCAGGGGAAGACAACCGGCAGAAAATCGGCGCCCGGAAAACAACCGGGAACCACAGTGATATAATGATGACCATTCGCCGGGATGATCGCGATTTTACCGGAATCGTCACTCTACCGGTTAAAAATAAAGAATTGGCTTCGTACCTGGTGGGATCTGCCGATGGTTTCATTACCCCGGCGCTGCCGGATGTGAAAAAGCTCGCTGGTGAGATTTTGGGGGAGGAGACTGATGGATGGTTGGCCGTTCATAAATTGGTCAACTGGGTTGCCGCCTATATCCGTCCGGCGGTTCTTTCCAAGACGTTAAAGACCCATGAGATCCTGGCGCAACAGGCCGGAAATTCGGAAGAATATGCCATACTTTTTGCTTCGCTAGCCCGTTCAGCCGGATTTCCGGTCCGGATCGCGGCGGGGATGCGTTTTCAAGACGGAGTTTGGATAGGATATACCTGGAATGAGGTTTGGCTGGGGGAATGGGTGGCGGTGGATTCGTCCCAAAACCAGGTTGCTCCGGATGCTTTGCTGTTGAAGCTGATTCATGGCGATTCCATCCCCGGAATTCAAAAGATGAGAGCGATGTTCACCGGTAATTTGGAGATTGATCTAATGGATGTTGAAATTCCCGAACCGGAAACCGCTGAAATCAATACGGTGAAAACCGGAGTATACGGACTTACCTATTTGAATGTCGAGTATCATTGCCAAATCAAAGCCCCGGAAGGATGGAAGCTGGTTGAAACCACCGGAGAGGATCTGCCGGTTCTGGTGGCTCATCCGGTTTCAAATACGGATGTTACCGGGGTGCTGACCATGTTTAATATTCCCGAGGGAACAACCCTCGAACAATATTTAAAACTCCGTTTTCCGGATTTGCAACTTGACTTCACCCAATATCAGTTGCTAAAACAACAATTGATTATGGTGGAATCCAAGTTATTCCCGGCGGGGAACTTCACGTTTGGCAGCAATGATATAAAGTTCCGGCAGCAAAGCTGGTTGGCTGTTTTCGGGGACCGGGGATATTTATTGGTATGTTTAACCCCGGAGGAACAGTGGGCCGGTTTCGAAAATGATTTTAATACGTTCCGGGAGCAGTTTGTAATTCAGGAATGATTGGTTAGGAGTCTGTGCGCGTAACACTTTTTAATAACTTAAAACTATTATATGTTTTAAAACCACTATATGTTGTATTAGAACATGTCACTTGATACTAAATACACTTCGAAAACCGATTAGCCGCACAGACTCCTAGAATACCGTAACGATTAAAAAAAGAAGTCTACTGGTGAGATGGATCACCGGTAGGCTTTTTATTTTGAAAAGCACCAATTATAAATATTAATATAAATTTTTAACGGAAATTGACAGATACACTCTGATTTTGTATAATTAAATTAAGAAATCGTTTACATTAAATTAATGGTCACGCTGGAAAATGCGTGGGGTCTTTATCCCGAAATATTGTTTATAAATCAATGAGGTTACGGATTGAAACGGCGCTTTCCGGTTTAAGCCTCAAATCAGGGGGGTGAATTTGGCCGGTTTCCCATAATACAACTCAATATTTTTCATTTTGAATAGGATTAAGGAGGAATTATTTTGAAAAGAAGCTTTATCATTATTTTATCCTGTTTGTTCGGAATACTGATGGTATGTTCGGCTTTTTACCAAACCCAGGCCGTCGGAGAAATTACGGTTACATATAAATGTAATGAGATAAATACGACCACCAACGGCATTCGGGCTAATTTTCAGGTAAAAAACAATACAAGTGCCGCCATTGCGCTTTCCAGTGTGAAGATTCGGTACTGGTATACGATAGATACCAACCAATCACAAACGTTTAATTGCGATTACGCCCAAATTGGTTCCACCAATATCACCGGCAGTTTTGTAAAAATGGGAACCGCGGTGAGCAAAGCGGATTATTATCTGGAGATTGGTTTTACAAGCGCCTCGGGTAACCTGGCGGCGGGAGCAAGCACCGGTGACATCCAAATCCGGACGAATAAGAATGATTGGTCCAATTTTAACCAGAGCAATGACTATTCCTTTAACGCGACAATGACTACATACGGCGAAAATACCAATGTCACCGGTTATGTGGCTGGCATACTGGTATTTGGGACCGAGCCAACTGGTGAAACTCCAACAGCCACGGTAAATCCGACATCGACACCAGTTACTACCGCAACACCGACACCAGTCCATACTTCAACCCCGACGACAACCATTGCAATTACCCCAACTCCAACGGCAACGGCTGTGATAACGCCGGCTCCGACAGCGACAACAACCGTAGCCCCGACATCGACTCCTACCGGGGGAACCAGTTCCAACGACGACTGGTTGCATGTGGTGGGCAATACAATCGTCGATGCCAATGGAAAAGCGGTATGGCTCACCGGTACCAACTGGTTCGGGTTTAATACCGGGACCAATGTCTTCGATGGCGTCTGGAGCTGCAATATGAAACAGGCTATTACCGGAATGGCGAATCGCGGGATTAATCTGTTGCGAATTCCTATTTCCGCTGAGATTATCAATCAATGGTCTCAGGGGATCTATCCGAAAGCGAATGTTAATGCGTATGTTAACCCCGAATTGACGGGCAAAAACAGTCTGGAGATCTTCGATGCCGCTGTCCAGGATTGCAAAGATGTCGGGATGAAGATTATGATCGATGTCCATTGCGCCATAACGGATGCCATGGGGCATAATTACCCGGTATGGTATAAAGACACCGTCACCTCTGAAGTATATTTCAAGGCATGCGAATGGATTACCAACCGTTATAAGAATGATGATACGATTATTGCCTTTGATATCAAGAATGAACCCCATGGAAAGCCTTACCAGGAAACGCTGTTTGCCAAATGGGATACTTCCACCGACTTAAATAACTGGAAATACGCTGCGGAAACTTGTGCCAACCGGATTTTGGCCATCAATCCCAATATGCTGATTATGGTGGAAGGGATTGAATGCTATCCGAAGGATGGAAAAACCTGGACTTCCAAGGTGGAGACCGATTATTACGGCAACTGGTGGGGCGGTAACTTGCGACCCGTGAAGGATCTACCGATCAATTTAGGTGCCAACCAGCGCCAACTGGTATATTCACCTCATGATTATGGCCCATCCGTATACAAACAAGCTTGGTTCTATTCCGGATTTACGACGACCAGCCTTTATAATGACTGCTGGCGTGATAACTGGGCATATATTATGGATCAGGGCATTGCTCCACTGCTCATTGGTGAATGGGGCGGCTTCATGGATGGCGGCGATAACCAGAGATGGATGACCTGCTTACGTGATTATATCGTTCAGAAGCATATCCACCATACTTTCTGGTGCTACAACGCCAACTCCGGAGATACCGGCGGCCTGGTATCCTATGACTTCATGACGTGGGATGAAGCCAAATACGCCCTGTTGAAGCCGGCCTTATGGCAGGATGCGAGCGGTCGATTCGTCGGACTTGATCATGTCAAACCGTTGGGCGACAATGGCAAAAATATCAATGTGACCATCTATTATCAAAACGGAGGCACGCCTCCCACACCTTAATCGAAGGATAAAGGGATAATCTTGACCGGAAAAGCGGTGTGGAAACCCAAATACTAAAGTGGGTCCCACCGTTTTTTTTATCCTTTTTTGGCGAATTGCTTGGGGGAGATTCCGACGATTTTTTTGAAGGTCCGGATGAAATGAGAGTAATTATTAAAGCCGGTGAGTTCCACCACTTTGGTTACCGGGATGTTATCCATCAAGTATTGCTTGGCCAGCATGATCCGGCGGGAGATGATATATTCCTTCACACTGTAACTGGTAGCTTTTTTAAAAATGTTGGTCAAATAGCCTTCGCTTAAATAAAAGGTTTTGGACAGATGGTTCAAGCATAAATCTTCATGAATGTGTTTATTGATATAATCCAAAATCGGGCTAATCTCCTTAAACTTGACTTCTGGTTCAAATTTGGAATCAAAGGTGGTATCGGCGGTCAAATCCGGGAAATAGAAGGAATTAATCAAAATCAGGATCTCGGCCAGCAATACTTTTTGGTATATATCATGGGCATAAACCGGATTATTAAAATAATAAATGGCTTTGTTGAATAAATCGATGAGTATCCGGGATTGTTGCGGGGTTACATTTACACGGTGTGAAAAATTAGGGCCGCGTTCAAGAAAACAGGTTAGTAAATTGGTTTGGGCCGAAGATAGTTCCCGGATATAACGGGGCATGAAATGAATGATATAAACTTCACGGGGCTTTTCATAATTAATCACGGTCCGGTGAACATCCATGTGGTTAAAAACAAATAGATCCCGTTTTTTTAAAGGGTAAACCGTATCATTCACAAAAAACCGGATACCGTCGCTAAGCGCATAATAAATTTCAAACGAATCATGATAATGACCGGTTGTATGGGAATCCGTAACCAATATATGATGGCCGATATAAAAATCCGGATTGAACGGATCTTTGATAATCAAATTGGAATTCATGATGGAATCACCTATTATCATTTTAATACATGGGAGGAGACTCGACAAGTTTTCCGCCGGAAATTAACTTGCGGAAATATCCCGAATTAGTGTTGCTTTCACGGATCTTGGAAAATGCAAATTTTCAAATTGAAAATGCAAAGATTTTTATTCTCAATGGTTTTATAATGAAAATATTAAATTGGAAAAATTAAAGTGTAGTCAAAGCTTTGGGGAGGGGATGATAGGTTCAATCAAATTTTAAATTTGGCAATTATTATTATTTGGAGGTAATAAAATGGTAAAACGCACCGGTTTAATTGTTCTTATTTTGTTCATATGTATCTCCGCTTTAGGAATTGTTCTAATTCCTCAGAATAATACCGGCAATGTCCAGGCGGCCGTATCCAGGATTCCCTGGTTGAACGGCAATACCCTGTGGCCGGTGGGAGTTAATCTGGCCTGGTATAACTGGGATCAAGATTTTCTGGATAACGGCTGGGATTCACGATTCGTCGCCATCAAAGCGCAATTTGACACCATGGCTGCCCAGGGTGTCCGCGCGGTCCGCTGGTGGGTATTCCCCGACGGCAACACGGCTCCTTTGTGGTCGGGTACCGGCGAGGGAAGCACCTGTACCGGCCTTCCCACCAATTGGGTAAATCATATGGTGGAAATGGCGGACTATGCTAAATCCAAAGATATTCGCATCTATTTCTGCTTTACCAGCTTTGACTGGGGTTATAACAACCGGGCTTGGAATCATGATGATATCTTCGATAATGCCACCATCCGGAAGAGCTTCCTGGATAACGCCGTAAAGCCCATCCTTCAGGCTCTTGGAACCCATGAAGGTGTTATGGGATGGGACGTTATTAATGAACCGGAATGGCTGATCGCAAGCGCCGATGGCGGTGATCCCAATGGTTCGTGTGAATCCTTTTCTTTAGCCAACATGCGGGCTTTCGCCAAAGATGTGGCTGATTATGTCCATCTGTATGCCAAACAAGGGGTCAGCGTAGGCAGCGCCAGTATGAAATGGTGCGGTGGACAGTATCAGTTCTGGACGGGCTTAGGGCTTGATTTCTATGATTTCCACTGGTACGATTGGGCGACACCCTATTTTAACCCATTAACGAAGGCCCCCTCGGCTCTTGGCCTTGACAAACCTTGTATAATCGGCGAAATGATGCCCAATCCACAATCTGCGTCCATTGCCATGACGCATCAACAGGTATTGGAAGGACTTTATGCCAATGGATACGCAGGATACATGCCCTGGTCCTGGAACGACACCGCCAATGACTGTAAACCATATATTAACCCGAGCTTCAATAACTTTGAAGCCGCCCATCCGGATGTAAATCAAATTACCGGCGGGACTACATCAACACCGACCCCGGTTCGTACTGCGACCCCGGTGACCGTGACTCCGACCCCGACCCCGGGTTCCGGTAATTATATAGTAACCTATAGTATGAACGACTGGGGTAGCGGAGCTACAGTCAATATAACAATTAAAAATAACACCTCCACTGCGGTTAATGGCTGGACTTTAGCCTGGACGTTCTCCGGCAACCAGACCATCACCAATCTGTGGAGTGGTAGTTATACGCAAAATGGTACCTCTGTATCTGTGAAAGATGCCGGATATAACGCCAGTATCCCGGCTAATGGAGGTACGGCTAACTTTGGGTTCAATATTAGCTATAGTGGCACAAACGCTATACCGGCCAGTTTTACTTTGAATGGAGCGGCTTGCCAGGTCCAGTAACCAAAAATTAACCGTTTGAAATTTGAACGAGGCTGTTCCGGGTTGGTTGGAGCAGTCTCGTTTTTATATGGGACTAAAGAGAGGGCAGGAAAGTGACAGCCGCTAATACGATAGGTACCGGACAAAGAGGGATTGAGAAGCTGATATAACCTCCGATTACAATCAATGCTGTAAAAAGGGCGGAAAAAACCATCATGTGGAGATTATGCGATTGACTTAGGCACGATTTATCAATTCAAAGTCGTTGGAAATCGAGAAAACCGGATTATCTCTCCATACTGATTCCCCAAAGAGCTAAAATCAATTTTATACAAAAAAGTGTTAATATTACAACGCATACTTTTGAAAATAATAACGTTTTCTTGATAAAATTATTTGCTATTTGTTAAATTTATGTTACTATTAAATTAAGATATTCATAAAAATATCATCGCTTTAAATTCCCCTTCAAAAAAGAAGATTCCCCGTTAAACGTTGCGAAAAGCATCTAAATAACATAAAATTGTTGATTTCGTAAAGGCTTCTACCGGATAAAACGAAAAATCGTGAATACATCCGGATAAAAGCGTTTTTCTAGTCCTTGATATTCAAAATATGGCTTGACGGAGGTGATAGGGAGTTTTTGGGGATTCGACTTATACTACATTAACAGATAACTACGAGTAAAAGGAGTAAGGAAGATGAATAAACAAATAACAAAAATATTTTTGGTTTTAATTATTTTAGCTTTAAGTATCACCATGATCAACATTGACACCATGGCCAATACCCGTTACGGGAGATTAACCGGCGTGAACTGGTTTGGGTTCGAAACCGGAAACTATATGCCCCATGGGTTATGGGCCCGGGATTACAAGTCGGTGTTGCAGCAGATCAAAGATCTGGGATTCAATTGTATTCGAATTCCCTGGTGTAATGCGATGATCGGCAAGACTCCTTCCGGTATCCAGGTGAATGCGTATGGAGTCGATGGATACACCAAACAAACCGGCATGAACCTGGATTTGGAAGGGCTCAATTCACTTGAAATATTGGACAAAATCATTGACCACGCCGGTACTCTCGGGTTGTATATTATCTTGGACAACCACTCCCGGGCGGCGGATGGCTATATGAATGAGACCTTGTGGTATACCACGGCCTATCCCGAAAGTACATGGATCAATGATTGGGTCATGATGGTAACCCGGTATAAGAATAAATCCAATGTCATCGGGGCGGATTTAAACAATGAACCCCACGGTAATCTGGGAACCGGAATGAAACCGCCCGCGTCCTGGGGATATAATGTGGCCGGATATGGAAACACCGATTGGAAAGCGGCCGCGGAGAAATGCAGTAAAGCAATCTTGGCCGTCAACCCTAACCTGCTGATTCTCGTTGAAGGTGTTGAGCAAGCGCAAGACGGTGCCACCTATTGGTGGGGCGGCAATTTTAAAGATGTCAAAAATTATCCGATTACCGGCATACCCGCCGGCAACCTGGTCTATTCACCCCACGAATACGGTTCTGTTGTTTATAACCAGACCTGGTTTTCCGATCCCAGTTTTCCCAGCAATATGGCCGCCATTTGGGATGAAAATTTCTACTTCATCAAAAAACAAAATATCGCTCCGTTATTGTTCGGGGAGTTTGGGATCAAGGAGTCGGAAGCGTCCAATCCGGCGTCCATTGATTATCGATGGCTGACCACCTTCATGGCCTATGTGGGGAAAGATTGTTCCTGGACCTTCTGGTGCATGAATCCCAATTCCGGGGATACGGGCGGAATTTTAAAGGAAGATTGGGTAAGCGTCAATACCGCCAAATATAATATAATCAAACCTTATCTAGCCGGTAGCGGGTCCGTGATCACCCCGACCCCGGGTAATCCCACCCCGACCCCGGTTCGTACTGCGACTCCCGTGGCGGTGACGCCGACTCCGACCCCGGTTCGTACTGCGACTCCCGTGGCAGTGACTCCGACCCCGACCCCTGTTTCTACCGTGACACCGTTAGTAACGGCGACTCCGACTCCTACACCGGTTTCGACCACGGGCAGCATCAAGGTTCAATTCTATAATCAAAGTACCGTAGCCACCGGCAATCAGGTTTACTTGAATATCAAACTGGTTAATACCGGCACCAGCGCCATTAACCTTTCGAATATCCAGATGAGATACTATTATACGGTGGATGGCGCCAAACCGCAGACCTTCTATTGTGATTATACTTCCGTAGGCAGCGGTAACGTCACCGGTACTTTTGTCACGATGGCATCCCCCAAGACCGGCGCCGATACTTATTTGGAAATCGGTTTCGCAAGCGCGGCGGGGAGTTTGGCGGGCGGAGGAAGCGTTATTGTCCAAGCCAGAATTGCCAAGAATGATTGGACCAATTATATCCAAACCGATGATTACAGCTTTAATGCCACGGCCACGAATTTTGCCGACTGGACCCGAATGACCGGATATGTCTCCGGAACCTTGCAGTGGGGTATTGAGCCCTAAGAAGAAAATTCCGGTTTTTGAAAGCAGTGTCCCGCTCGGGGGCACTGCTTTTTTGGTATTTCCATGGATGATTCATTGGCAGACAAGGGGCTTCTTTTTTAGCCGGGTTGTTGGCAAAAATATTTGCTAATTATTAAATTTATGTTAATATTAAGTTACGATATTTTAAATTTTTTGTTATTTTAGGGCTGTAAATCAATAGTAATCGTTTAAGATGTTTCTAATTTTGGAATTGTAACCAAAAAAGCGGTTATTCACTGTGTTGTATTTAATATGGTATTGCAATCCGAATTAACTGTTTTGGATTGCGCTTTAATCGAGTTTAAAAGACGTGAACAAGCAAATTTGTATCATCCATAAAATCTATTATGTTCATCGGATTTATCTTGTCTTTTGCGACTCGATCCACTGAATATATCAATGGAGGTGATTTTGAAACTAAGGAAAGAATAACACAAAAATAGTTTATGGGCTTTATAAAGCCAAATCATGATTGGTTTGATACCCATCATGTCGTGTTCGAGAGAAGTGAAACGGTTTTAAAATTTTTTTAGAGAAGGAGTATGAAAGATGAAGTTTAGAATCAATAAAAGAATCACGAAATTGTTTTTGCTCCTGGTTATTTTCGGGTTAACGGTTTCAATCACCAGTATGAATACCAAAGTTGCCGCTAACACCAAGTATGGAAGGTTGACGGGTGTTAACTGGTTTGGACTTGAAACCGGAAATTTCGCGCCTCATGGTTTATGGTCAAGGGATTATAAATCGGTGCTCAAACAGATTAAAGATTTAGGATTCAATTGTATCCGGATTCCGTGGTGTAATGCCATGATCGGGAAAGTTCCCACCGGTATCCAGATTAATGAATACGGAGTCGATAAATATACCAATATCACGGGTATGAATCTGGATTTGGCCGGATTGGATTCATTGCAGGTGTTGGATAAAATCGTTGATGAAGCGGCGAATCAAAGTTTATATATTATCCTGGACAATCATTCCCGGGCTAATGATGGATATATGGCTGAAAGCCTGTGGTATACTTCGGCTTACCCGGAAAGCAAATGGATTAGTGATTGGGTGATGTTGGTAACCCGGTATAAAAATAAAGCCAATGTCATCGGGGCGGATTTAAACAATGAACCCCACGGGAACCTGGGAACCGGCATGAAGCCGCCCGCGTCCTGGGGATATAATGTGGCCGGTTACGGTGATACCGACTGGAAAGCGGCCGCCGAACGTTGCGGCAAGGCTATATTGGCCGTTAACCCGGACATTCTGATTATCGTTGAAGGTGTTGAGCAGGCGGAAGACGGGGATGGCTATTGGTGGGGCGGCAATCTTAAAGATGTGAAAAAATACCCAATTACCGGTATTCCGGCGGGTAACCTGGTGTATTCGCCCCATGAATATGGTTCGGGCGTGTTTATGCAGACCTGGTTTTCAGACCCTACCTTCCCCAATAATATGGCCGCCATTTGGGATGATCACTTCTACTTCATTAAGAAACAAAACATTGCCCCGTTACTCTTCGGGGAATTCGGGATTAAGGAATCGGAAGCCGCCAATCCGTCATCCATTGATTATAAATGGCTGACCACCTTTATGGCTTATACCGGCAAAGATTGTTCCTGGACATTTTGGTGCATGAACCCCAATTCCGGGGATACGGGTGGAATTTTACAGGATGACTGGGTAACCGTGAATACCGCCAAATATAATCTACTTAAACCGTATCTGGCCGGCAGCGGTCCGGTTATTACACCGACACCGGGAACCACAACACCGACCCCGGTAATCACAGTAACACCGACTCCGGTTCGCACCGCTACTCCGCCTGGAGTAACGGCAACACCTACTCCGGCGCCTACCGCCACACCAGTGCCAACCACCGGCAGTATCAAGGTCCAATTTTACAACCAGAATACTACCACCACCAGTAATCAGATTTACGTCAATTTCAAATTGGTAAATACTGGTACCAGCGCGCTTGCCCTGTCCGATATCAAGATGAGATATTATTATACGGTGGATGGCGCAAAATCACAAACCTTCTATTGTGACTATACACCCGTCGGAAGCAGCAATGTAACCGCTGCTTTCGTAACCATGTCTACGGCCAAGACCGGGGCCGATACTTATGTGGAAGTCGGTTTCGCGAGTGGGGCCGGGAGCTTGGCCGCGGGAGCGAATGTGACCATTCAAGCCAGATTCGCCAAGAGTGATTGGACAAACTACACCCAGACCGATGATTATTCGTTCAATTCCACCGGGACCGGTTTCTTGGATTGGACCAAGGTCACCGGATACGTCTCCGGATCTTTACAGTGGGGTATTGAACCGTAAATCGGGATATGAGTTCCGGAAAGCAGTGTTTCAATTGGAGCGCTGCTTTCCAGTTAAGCGAATATTCGTAATAGTAAAAAGGAGTATATAAAATGAAGTTTAGGTGTAACAAGCGAATTGCCAAATTATTTTTGGTGTTGATCGTTATAACATTAACTATCACCAGTATCAATACCAATGTCATGGCCAATACCCGGTACGGAAGATTGACGGGTGTGAATTGGTTTGGTTTTGAAACCAACAACTATTTCCCCCACGGTTTATGGGTCAGGGATTACAAGTCGGTTTTGCAGCAGGTTAAGGATCTAGGATTTAATTGCATCCGGTTGCCGTGGTGTAACGATATGATTGGTAAATCGGCTTCCGGTATTCAAATCAATGCCACCGGTGTCGATCCGTATACCAAAACCACCGGGCTCAATATGGATTTGGAAGGATTGGACTCATTGGGAGTCATGGACAAGATCATCGAACATGCCGGAAAACTGGGGATATATATTATCCTGGACAATCATTCCCGGGCCCATGACGGTTATATGAACGAGACATTATGGTATACCGAAGCTTGTCCTGAAAGCAAATGGATCAGTGATTGGTGTATGATGGTTACCCGTTATAAAAATAATGCGAATGTCGTCGGCGCCGATCTAAACAATGAACCCCATGGGAATCTTACCACCGGTATGAAGCCTCCGGCAACCTGGGGATATGATGAAGCCGGATATGGGGTGACCGACTGGAAAGCGGCCGCTGAACGATGCGGCCAGGAAATATTAAAAATCAATCCCAACCTGCTGATTATCGTTGAAGGCGTTGAGAATTTCAAAGGAGATAATTATTGGTGGGGCGGTAATCTTAAAGGAGTCAAAGAATATCCAATCACCGACATACCGGCCGGCAACCTGGTATATTCACCCCATGAATACGGTTCGGGTGTTTATGCCCAAAAATGGTTCTCGGAACCGAATTTCCCCAATAATTTGGCGGCTATATGGGATGATAACTTCTACTTTATAAAAAAACAGAATATCGCCCCGTTATTATTCGGTGAATTTGGAATCAAGGATGGAGACGCCGCCAATCCATCGTCCACGGATTACAAATGGCTAACCACTTTAATGGCCTATATGGGGAATGACTGCTCCTGGACTTTCTGGTGCTTGAATCCGAACTCCGGAGATACGGGTGGAATTTTGCAGGGTGACTGGGTCAGTGTGAATACCGCAAAGATGAATATTCTTAAACCGTATCTGGCCGGAAGCGGACCTATTATCACACCGGCGCCGACCCCGGTAGTGACAGCGACCCCAACCCCAATTCCAACTCCGACTCCGGTACGCACCGCAACCCCGGTAACAACCATTACACCAACCCCGGTTACTACTGCTACTCCAGTGGTTACGGCGACTCCGGCTCCGCCTACCGGCAGTATCAAGGTACAATTTTATAACCAAAGTACCGCTGCTACCAGCAATCAGATATACGCCAATTTCAAATTGGTTAATACCGGTTCCAGCGCGATTGCTTTGTCAAATGTCAAGCTTCGTTATTATTATACGGTGGACGGCTCCAAACCGCAAACTTTCTATTGTGATTATTCACCCGCGGGAAGCAGTAACGTCACCGGCGCTTTTGTGGCGATGCCCACGGCGAAAACCGGCGCCGATACTTATCTGGAAGTTGGTTTCTCAAGCGGCGCGGGAGATCTGGCGGGTGGCGGAAGCGTTATTATCCAAGCCAGAATTTCCAAGAGTGACTGGACGAACTATATTCAGACCGACGATTATTCGTTTGATTCCACCGGGACCAGTTATGCGGATTGGACGAAGACCACCGGATATGTCTCCGGGGTATTGCAATGGGGTATCGAACCTTAATCATGAATTTGTAAAATGAAACTCGGAGCCCTTGACTTATGAAACAAGTCAAGGGCATTCCCGATTTTAAAAATGTGATGTTCTCATGTTTATTCCGTTGGGTATACTTTAACATTATTTATGGCTTTCCATTCGGAGTTTCCGGTGGTATTCATTTTGAAAGCGCTTTCAAAATGAAAAAGGTCTTCGGATATATTGCAAAAGTATTAATTAATTGTTAAATTTAGATTACGAGATTTGATGAGGAGGAAAGTTATGGTAAGAAATAGGAGATTTATTATTTTGTTACTATTGTTGGTGGCCTTCGGATGTGTTATGGGCCTGAACACAAACATTTACGCGGCTTATAACTATGGTGAAGCCCTTCAGAAGTCGATTTACTTCTACGAATGCCAACAGTCCGGCGTTTTACCGTCGTGGAACCGGGTCGAATGGCGCGGGCCTTCATGTCTTAATGATTACGTGCAAGGTGGCTGGTATGATGCCGGCGATCATGTAAAATTTGGCCTGCCCATGTCTTATTCCGCCGGTATGCTGGCTTGGGCCGCCTATGAATACCGGAGCGGTTTTGAAACCGCCGGTCAATGGGAAGCGCTCTCCAATAATTTAAAATTTACCTTGGATTATCTGGTAAATTGCCATCAAGGCTCGCAACTGGTTTATCAGATTGGAGACGGTAGCGCCGACCATGCCTGGTGGGGACCGGTAGAGGTTATTGAAGAAAAGATGACCCGGCCGTATTATACCACTAATGCCTCTTGTGTCACCGGATGTACTGCCGCCACATTGGCCATAGGTTATCTGGTATTTAACAACAACACCTACTTACAACACGCCAAGGAATTGTTCGCCATTGCCGACGCCACCAAAAGCGATCAGGGATATACGGCGGCTAATGGTTTTTATCAGTCATGGAGCGGTTTCTGGGATGAATTAATCTGGGCGGGAGCTTGGCTGTACCTGGCCACCGGAGATGATACATACTTAAGTAAAGCCGAATCCTATGTACCGAATCTTAATAAACAAGGCTATGCAACAGATGCTCCCATTGAATATAAATGGGGCCATTGCTGGGATGACAAAAAATACGGCGCCTTGTTGATGTTGGCCAAAATCACCGGTAAACAACTCTATGTTGAAGCTACCGAACGGCACCTTGACTGGTGGACAGTGGGCTATAACGGAGAAAGAATCACCTATACCCCTGGAGGGTTAGCCTGGCTTGATACCTGGGGAAGCCTTCGCTACTCCGCCAATACCGCCTTTTTGGCTGCCGTCTATGGGGATTGGGTCCAGGACGCCACCAAGAAACAGCGTTATCAAGACTTTACCAAAAGCCAGATCAATTATATCCTGGGTAATAATCCCCGGAATGGGAGCTATGTGGTGGGATTCGGCAGCAATTCACCGCAGCACCCGCATCACCGGACCGCTCATGGTTCCTGGTGCGCCATGCAGAATACCCCGGCCAACCACCGGCATATTATTTACGGGGCTTTAGTGGGCGGACCGAATTCAAGCGACAGTTACACTGATGCGATTAGCGATTATACTTGCAACGAGGTGGCCACGGATTATAACGCGGCGTTTACAGGTTGTTTGGCCAAAATGTGTGAGTGGTACGGCGGAACCTCATTAGCCGGATTCCCGGCCCCTGAAACCCGTGAACCGGAAATGTTCACCCAAGCGCTTTACAATAATTACAGTAGTAACTATACCGAGGTCAGACTTCAGATGAACAACCGTTCCGGCTGGCCGGCCCGGGTAACAGACAAACTGTCCTGCCGGTTTTATGTGGACTTGACCGAGGCCTTTAACAACGGGTTGACCCTTAGTGACGTGTATGCCAAAACATCCAGCACGGTGGCTAAAGCTTCGGCTTTTACCCAATATAGCGGTAATATTTATTATACTACCATTGATTTTACCGGGACCAAGATATATCCGGGCGGAATGAATGAGTATTTTAAAGAAGTCCAGTTCCAAATCGGAACTTCCAAGGGTGACGCCAGTTGTTGGTCTACTGCCAATGACTATTCATTCCAAGGTTTGACCTCATCATTTACCACCAGTACCTATATTCCGGTATATGACAATGGTGTGCTGGTATTTGGCTCGGAACCCTCGGGAACGACTCCGGGTGTAACCCCGTCTCGTACCCCGACACCGGCAGTTACTCCAACTCCGGTTCGGACCGCTACACCGGTAGTAACTGCGACTCCAACCCCGGTTCGGACCGCCACACCGGTAGTAACTGCGACTCCAACTCCGGTTCGGACTGCTACACCGGTAGTAACCCCAACTTCGACTCCTGTAATCACCGCAACACCCTTGGTAACCGCCACACCGTCGGCAACTCCGACACCCGTGCCGGTCACCGGGAATATTAAGGTGCAGTTTTATAATCAAAGTACAGCAGCGACCAGTAATCAGATTTATCTGAATATCAAATTGGTGAATAACGGTACCAGCGCTATCACTTTATCCAATGTCAAGCTCCGGTATTATTATACGATTGACGGAACCAAACCGCAAAACTTCTGGTGCGATTGGTCACCCGCCGGTTCCGGTAATGTGAACGGTACTTTTGTGACGATGGAGACAGCCAAAACCGGTGCGGATACTTATGTGGAGATCGGGTTTACCAGTGGCGCGGGCAGTTTGACGGCCGGTGGTAATACGACGATTCAAGCCAGAATTGCTAAGAACGATTGGACGAATTACACCCAGACTGATGATTATTCTTTCAATTCTTCAGCGACAACTTTCGTCGATTGGACCCAAGTAACCGGATATGTTTCCGGAACGCTACAATGGGGCATTGAACCATAACCAACAATCAGCGGAAACAGTGTCTCTTTGTAAGGCGCTGTTTCCGCAATAAAAAATCGGATTGGATATATCATTGAAGGAATTAAAACATTGAATCTCGGGAACGTTCCCAAAAGAAATTAACGTTTCCCCGGGATTCGAACAATTACTATTGATGGGAGGGATGGAGGCAACCGGACAATTGATGAATTCCTGGGATTTTATCCCTTGAGATCCGGGAACGTTCCCGATGGATTTCGAATGGGAAAACAAATGTGGAACGACATTACATGAAACATGAAAAGGAGAAATGAATAATGAGCAGGAACAGTTTTAAAATGCGCAAACCGGTATTGATTATTACCATGACTATGGTAGTATTGTTGGTTATGAGTTTGTTGGTTGTCAACGCGGCTACACCGACGGGGACAAGGTTAAAAAACATTCAAAGCAGAGTTTTAGTCGGCACATGCACCACCAATAATTTCACGACCATGTCGGATTCTTCCACTTATACAAGCACAGCCGCCGCCGAGTTCAATATACTGACTCCGGAAAATGCGATGAAAATGGATGCGCTCCAACCTTCCCAAAATAGTTTTAATTTCACCGAAGCGGATAAGCATGTTACCTGGGGGCAAGCCAACGGTATGAAAATCCATGGACATACGCTGGTCTGGCATAACCAAGCCCCGGGCTGGATCCAGGGTCTCAGCGCCAGCGCCATGCAGTCGGCTATGTACAACCATATCGATACGGTAATGAACCATTTCAAGGGCAAGATCCTAGTTTGGGACGTTGTGAATGAAGCTTTTGAAGAAAATGGGAATTACCGGACTTCTTTCTGGTATAACACTCTGGGCAAAAGCTATATTGAGAATGCATTCATACGGGCCCGGGCAGCTGATCCGTCGGCCAAACTGATTTATAATGATTATAATCTTGAGTATACGGGTAGTAAATCCAACGCCGCGTATACCATGCTCAAAGACTTAAAAAGCCGTAACATTCCCGTTGACGGGATCGGCTTCCAGATGCACTTGGATATTCAATACGGGTTTGATTACAATGACTTTGCCACCAATATGCAACGTTTTGCCGATTTGGGCCTGGAGATCTATATTACCGAGATGGATGTCCGGG
>JAEZJQ010000019.1 GCA_023436305.1 Bacillota bacterium | reverse complement strand
TGAAAGATAACTGATCCCGCAAATTATCCCCCAATTCATCATTGCTCTAAACCAAAAATTTTGGTACAATCGAAAAATGGACTGCAATATAACTGTCCGGTAACTTAACATCTCATAAAGGAGTCTCCGGCATGCCTCCCAAAATCAGCGTCGTGGTTCCCACTTATAACCAAAGTGGCATTATCGAATATTGTTTACACTCGCTCTTTACCCAAACTGCCGATCCGGAGAGTTTTGAAATCGTGGTGGTGGATGACGGCTCAACCGATAACACTCCGGCCTTAGTGAAACGATTGGCCCCGGAAGCCCCTTGTGAACTGGTTTACCTCCGGCAGCCCAATTCCGGGCGTTCCAAAACCCGGAATAACGGTGCCATGAAAGCCCGGGGGGAATATATTATCTTTCTGGACGGCGACATGACAGTCCGCCGGGAATTCGTGGCCGCTCATCTTAAGGCCCATTCCAGACAGGGGTTGATCGTCCATGGCACCGTCGTCAATACCCCTCAAATCAGCGACCCCAATGCCGGTCCCGCCACCATGCCCAACTTTTCCAGGGCCTTTTTCGCCACCGGCAATGTCTCCATCGAACGAGCCAAATTCATCGAGTCGGGCATGTTTGATGAGGATTTCGTGGAGTATGGCTGGGAGGACCTGGAGCTAGGGGAACGCTTGCGCCATATGGGACTCAAGGCCGTTAAAAGCACCACCGCCTGGAGTTACCATCTTTGTCCGAAAGTCACCTGCCAAAGCATCCCCCGTTTGATTGGCAAAGAAAAAGAAAGGGCGCGGATGGCACTTCTCTTTTACCGCAAAAACCCTTCCTTCCCGGTAAGGCTTATGACCTTAATCTCTCCCGTTTATTTCGGTTGGGACCGTTTATGGAGTTTATTTCACTGGCCGAACCGCCCTGCCACCATGAAACTTATGCAGTGGCTCGAAACCAAACAATGGCGGTTCGCCTTCAACTTCCTGCTTACCTTCATCCAAAGCCACGCTTATGCCGAGGGGTTAAGAGAAGCGATGAAAAATAAGTTGAAAGTAAAAGGTTGAAGAACGAAAAATTGGATCTTTAACTTCTGACTTCCGGATTCTGAATTCGAAATTTTGCCTCAACTTCAAATTTCAACTTTTAACCGCTTCTGTCTTAAACTCATTCCCCGAATCATATAACCGTTTATACAGGCCGTTTCTGGCTAGTAAAGCATCGTGAGTCCCGGTTTCCACGATAGCTCCCTCATCGAGAACCACGATTTTATCGGAGTATTGTACTGTCGAAAGACGGTGTGCGATTACGAGTGTGGTCCGGCTGCGCATTAAACGGTCCAACGCTTCCTGTACCAAGCGTTCCGATTCATTATCCAAAGCGGATGTGGCTTCATCCAGGATTAAAATCCGGGGATTTTTAAGCAAGGCGCGGGCGATGGCGATCCGTTGCCGTTGGCCACCGGAAAGCGAAGCGCCCCGTTCCCCGACCATAGTTTCATAACCATTGGGCAATCCCAGGATAAACTCGTGGGCATTGGCCGCTTTGGCGGCGGTGATAATCTCCTCTTCCGTGGCGTCCGGCCTGCCGTATACGATATTTTCACGGATGGTTGTTCCAAATAACATGGATTCCTGCGGGACCAATCCAATTTGGCTTCGCAGCGACTTGATTTTAGCCTTTCGCAAATCATAGCCGTCTACCGTAATACTACCCGCAGTGGGATCGTAGAAACGGGGTATCAAGTTCACCAGACTGGTTTTACCCGCGCCGCTGGGGCCTACCAAGGCCACCACTTCGCCCGGATTCACCTCCAAATTGATCTCCCGTAATACCGGCAGATCTTCACGATAGCCGAAGGAAACATTACGGAACTTGATTTGGCCTTTTAATTTAGGTAATTCCATGGCATCCGGGGCGTCTTTAATGTCTTCCTCGGTGTCCAACACCTCGAAAATACGGTCGGACGCCGCCAATGCCTGCATAAAATTATTGAAATTATGGGGAATGATAGTCACCGGCGGAATCAACAGGGCAATATATGATAAAAAACCAATCAGTTTTCCCGGGGTTAGATGCCCCTGAATCACTTCGATTCCCCCGTACCAGATAATAATGATTAAAGCCATCGAAACCAATAGTTCAACGGCGGGAGTCAGCATGGCTACAATCCGGGCCGACTTCATGGTGGCGCCAAAACTGCCCTCGTTTTCGGTGGTAAAGCGCTTATTTTCATGTTCTTCCATGGCAAAAGCCTTGACGACCCTGATTCCGGTAATCGACTCTTGCAAAACCGTCGTCAAGTCCGCCACCTTTTCTTGAACCCGGTGGCTCACCGCCCGGATCTTCACTCCGGTCCGGGTCACAACCCAGGCGATGACTGGAAACACAATTAAAGTTAATAACGCCAGTTTCCAGTTTATAGAAAATATAGAAACCAAAGCTCCCACCAAAACCAGCGATTGATAAATCACATCCGCCAACCCCGTGGAAACACCCACTTGCACCATGGACACATCGTTAGTGATCCGGGCCATCAGCTCTCCGGTACGATGGGATTCGTAATAGGAAATCGACATCCGTTGCATATGGCGGTAAAGAGCGCTCCGAATATCCGCCACCGAGCGCTGGCCCACGAAGGCCATTAAATAATTCTTGCCAAAGGAGATTAATGCTTTGCATAAAAACAGGATGATTAAAGCAATGATGATCCAGTTTAACAATTGATATTTTTCTTGGGTAAAAACCTCATCCAACAAATACTGGAGGATTTTGGGATATATCAGATCAATTCCCGCCAATATCAGCATGGCTACAAAAGCGATTCCAAAACGCCCAAAATATGGTTTAACGAAACCAAACAAACGCCCTAATGTTTTCATATGTGATTCCTTTCGTCATAACCGATTGTAATGTCAATTCACCGTAATTGATGTCCCGAATCTTTCCTCCAATACTTCTTGTACCAACCGGGCCAACCGTTCCGCCGCCCCGCTTTCTCCCGCCATAGTTTTCAATTGCCGGGCGATCCTCTGGTATTCGTCGGAATCGGACAACAAACGGGCAACCTCGGCACTCACCGCTTCGGCGGAGACAACGCCGCGCAACTCAGGAACCACGAAATCCTGGGCCAACCGGTTGGGCCAGGCCGTGAACTTTGCTTTCGCCAATAATTTCGGCAGAAGACGCCGTTTAATTTCCCGGCCGATGACAGGTATATTCCCGATAATGCCGGGGATCCCCTCCAGCGGTATCCGTTCCGGGTAATTTAATATCACCACCACAATCATCGGTATCCCACAGGCGGCCAATTCAAAAGTATTGGTACCGGGCAGGGAAATCGCCAGATCCGCCGCCGCCATTAATTCATATTGACAGCCCCGCCAGGCGGGTATCAACCCCCCATTTTTCGTTTTGAAAAAACCGGTGGTTCCCCGGCCTGTTCCCAAAGTCGCCCCCTCATCCAAGGTTTGTCCTGAAATATATTCGGTGGTTTGTCCAAACAACTCCGCGAATGGACCGCTTAAATTTTTCAAATGCCCATCGGTGATAAACGACGAAATACTAAAAGCGACCGCGATTTCAGGGATGGCTTTTTGGATATGTCCGGCAACCTCTAACAAGAAAGGAACCATATACTCGAAATGCGCCGGACGGCTCCCCGGCATCATCAGCAATAATGGACGCCGTCCAATACCAAGGGCTTGTCTTACTTGATCTCCGGTGATTCGCGGCTGAATCGCATCCTGCATCAAATTCCCAATGACCCGCATGTTACGCTCCGGTACCCCTTTGGCTAAAATCCTCTCTCCCATTTTAGGGTAAGGGGTGGCAAACCGGGCGAAAGATTGGGTCCAATTCGCCAAGCCTTCGGTATAAGCAATGGCCGGATAGTGCAACTTTTTGGAAAGCAGCATGGCATAGGTAAGATCCCCGCCCAAAAACAATACCACTCCGGTGGAACCCGGATGAAACCCTGGCAGTGATCCTCCGAACAATATATAACGAATGAATTCCCGGGGTCCATAAGCGCGATCCACTTCAGGCAGGGATTGTACCACCCCGATCTCTCCGCCGCTTGCAAAAGTGCAAGGCGGAATAAATACGGTTATCGAAGTCGGAAACGATAAGGCCTTAATCGCTTGAACCGCCGGTTTCAGCCAACCGGCAACCTCCCCCGGACTATTAACAGTGATGATGATATTTACATGTTCGGGCATGCGGATTACGTCTCCTGGTGTTGGTTATTGTTTGCTGGTTATGGGTTCTGGTTAATCCTGATAATCATTTAATTATATTCTTACGGTTCTTTAACTGTCAACCCCGGATTTGACTTGGGATAATGTTTCACCGATGGTTGCCCGTTGTTGGTTGCTATGGTAGAATATTAGCAATATACTCAAAGCACGTTAAACATGTTCAAACTTGTTAAGCATGTTAATGAATCATGGAGGTCAAAACAATCAATATTTTACTTTGGGCACTGCTTTTTTTAGTGTTATTTCTGTTATTTTTAGGTGGAATTCATGGGGTGAATTCCATTAGAATTAAGAACTACTTCTCCAAAACATTATTTGCTCCCTTACCAAAATCTCCGCGCCTGGATTCATTTACAATTGCCAATCCATATGAAGGCCCGGGACAATATCGTAAGGCCCAATTGCATCTGCATACTTCAAATTCCAAGGATGTGGCCCGGAAACTCCCGATCCGGGATACGATTCTCAAGTATAAGGAAGCGGGTTACAGCTTCGTGGTCATTACTGATCACGATCAGATCACAACGTACCGTGAGTTAAATAGTTCCGGTTTTATCTGTCTTCCTGGAGTTGAGATTACCATCCCGTTTATATTTTGGCCCTTGGGTAGGCATTTGGTGGTGATTAATGTCCATCATCAGCCATTATCTGAAAAAGTTACCCTTGGAAAACTGTTTCGTCGTAAATTATTTCCAAATAGCTTGATGATCCCGGCCCATCCCAACTGGCAAGGCAATTTGGGAACCGGTTTTTGGTATCTGGCGGATATTCTTAAAACGGGTTTTCAGTTCCTGGAAATCCACAATCATCATTCCGATTCCGGTTTGGATCTCCGGTTATGGCATAAATTATTAACCATTGGGGGATATCGCCAGCCGGTTTGGGGAATCGCCGTTGATGATACTGATAATGCTGAATCGCTGGATCGGGGTTGGATTATGGTAAAAATCAATGATATCAACCCCGCATCATTCATTACCGCCCTTGAAAACGGCAGCTTTTATGCTACCACGGGCCCATCCGCTGAATTTAAGGTTAAAGACGGCGCCATTGAAGCACAAACCTCCGCGCCGTCCCTAATTAATTTCCTGGACGGCCAGAATCAGGTTGTGGCTTCATTTTCTTCAAATTTCGGAGTTTATCATCCCCAAGGAGATGAAGGTTTTGTCAGGATTGAAATTCATGATCACGACAGCCGAACCGCCTGGTCTCAACCCTTTTTTCTGACGCCCGGTTAATTATTATTCCGATAAATGTAGACCCAGTGCCCAGTAATTCACCTCAGTAAAATGTCAAAGATTTTACTATTAAACGAGTAATCATTCACAACCAATTTCGTTATACTAGAAGAGTTACGATAGACCAAGTTAAGCGCTGGCCTGAATAATTAAACTATTTCAATAACCAAACCCGAATTACGATACGCGAAATGATAATACTGTTATACGCTAAAAGGAGTGAATTCCATGCAATGTAATACTTGCGGCACTGAATTGGACGAGCGAAGCGGTACATGCCCAAGATGCCATATAAAATCGGGTAAGGTCCAGATTTTATCCCCGGAGGAACGTGAAAATTTTAACGGAATCACCATTGAACAGGATAATGGCAACAAAAGAACCGGCCAATCCGGCTCTTCTTTTCGGAAGGTATTTGTATTTCAATTGGCTTCAGTGGGCGCAATGTTAAAACTCATAATCAGCGGCCTGCTGTTAATTGCCGTGACCTTGTTTTTTCCACTATCATTGTTACTCATCGCCATCTTGGGGTTTAACTGGCTGTCCAACCGGAACAGATAATCAATAATTTAGCATAAACATCCGTATTGAATAGTGAAGCGGTGTTGTATACGGATTGGAAATTCACACCGCTTCTTCGTTCATTAAGCCTGAATTCGGCAAGTAACTTCAAGAATGACAAAAACTTGCTGAATCGAGGTAAAAAGATAACCGGTTTATAACCTCACCGCGGCTCCCAAATATACTCCGTTGAAATTCAGATCGGGAACCTGCGGAACATCCGTTTGAAACGAAGTTCCTCTCACTCCTATACTTGCGCCGATGTTATCGACGAACCAATATGTAAAACATGCCTTATATGTGAATACCTGATTACCGGAACCGGAAACGCTATTATAATAGGCAAATAGTGAATTCCCGACCCAGGCGTCAATGGACATCCGTTTCAAAATCCGCAACTCCATGCTGGCATCGTAGAATAGAACAGTGGCTTTAACCGGTATGGTGGTCGATATGGTGGAATCCAGGAACTCCGCTCCCACGAAGATACTAAGTCCCGCGAGGTTAAATAACCGGATGCCGGCTCCCGCCATTAAATTACTGTAAGATAAGCTTCCGGAGGTTCCCGTATCATACTCTCCCTCAATTTTGAGGCCAATCAAAGGCACTACCACATTGCCACTCAACGACAACTCGTTGTATGGATCGTTATTGCACGTGCCGCTTACCGTATTTTCCAGATTCAACTGCACCAAGCCGAAAGCATTGACTGAAATGGCGAAAATTAAGGTGACGCAGATTACAGCCCCGATGAATAATTTCTTCATGTTCCTCATCCTTTCCGAATAATATTCTTGTGAAATCATTAATTTTTTGGGCGGTGTGGATCATTGACTCGATTTACCATTGGTGGTGATTCCGAAAATCTTTGATTATCGTTTTCAGTCCAATTCCTAAAAGCAACGGAAAAACAATAACCACCTGTTGGTTATACTGCAGAGCCTTGATCCATTTTCCATGAAAGATACTGGATATTGCTCTGGTCAATCCACAACCGGGACAATTGACATGAAAAATATTTTTAATCAAACAAACCGGAGGTCCGGATTCAAAGAAGGAAGTCGGAATTATAATAAACAAGCCTATAATCGTGGCATACAGAACCAATTTCACCATCAAAGGCAACCAAGAACTTTTCACCGGATTATTTCTTTACCAAAGCTTTACCATTACTATCTTTGAATGAGTCGACCACGATCATAATCAGGTCCACAAGCGCCCATATCCCACAACCGCCAAAGGTCAACAACTGGACAACACCAATTCCGATATACCCGGTGTAAAAACGGTGAATCCCAAGAACCCCAAGGAAGATACAGAGCAAAAGCGTGGTTAACCAATCTTTACCATCTTCCACCCCGGTTGCAAGCCGGACTCCGCACTTGGTACAAATTTCAGCCGCCAGATTGGTCTCCGCTCCGCAATACTGGCAAAATTTCTTGCCATTCTTGGGCGGTACACCACAAGCCACACACATTACCGCTTGTTCAACCACTTCATTGCCGCAATTTCTGCAATACATTGAATGTCCCCCTTTGATAATTTACGCGTCTGAGCACATCTTTCCACGGAAACCTATATCCGGGTAAAATTTTAGAATTCTGTGAAAGACTTCCTTTTATCTATCGGCATATCCGTATCATTTGATTAGTGGATGGGCAAAAACATTCTATCCCTTAATCCCCGTCATCTGTATCCCTTGCACGAAATACTTCTGTACGAATATATAAATCAGGATCACCGGAGCCATCACCAAAATCACACCGGCTCCTTGCACCGCTTCGTTGGCGACAGTCCGGCCGATTCTGAAATCAAAGGCGAACAGTGTGCTTAATGCATAGGTAAGTGTCTGATTATTAGCATCCAGATAATACAACGGCCGGGTATACTCGTTCCAATGCCAGACAAAAGAGAAGAGCCCCACGGTAACATAAGCGCTCTTCACCACCGGGGCGATGACCAGCCGGAAGGTCTTGATGATCCCCGCTCCATCAATAGCCGCCGCGTCTTCCAAAGCTTTCGGAATTCCCATAAAGACCTGGCGGAATACGAATACGAATAACGCGCCATATAAACCATTCCCTAACAACTCCGGTAAAATCAGCGGCCACAGCGAACGGATTAATTTTAAGCGGCTGAAATAAATATAATTGGGCAGGATCATGGCCTGCGCCGGAATGACCAACACCAACAATACCGCTCCAAACAACAACTTTTTTCCCGGGAAATTTAACCGCGCCAACGCATAGCCAGCCAACGAACAGAAAACCGTCTGTCCAAAAATGGCCACTACAGTCAACACCAGGGTTATCAATACCGATTTTTGGTATTGGGTCATTCGGAAAGCATCCAGGTAATTTTGCCAGTGAAAATGGACCGGAATCCACCGGACGGATGAATCCAGGAGATCCTCCGGCGTGAACAAAGAAATGATCAACATATACAAGATGGGTAAGACAAAAATAAACGCGCCGTCAATGAGCAAAAAGTATAAAAAAACTTTTTTCCCGGCTTTTTTGCATCGATTCCAGACCGCCTGTTTTTGAAGCTGAGACAACAACCCACCGCCATACTTATTCATCTCTTGTATCAATCGTTTCAAATTGGTGATAACTCCGTGCCCCATGATGATTCTCTCCTTAAAATCGGTCGAAAGTCCCGAACCAATACAGTCTCTCAACCCTGTTCACTCTATGGTTCAATGTTAACAAAACTTATTTACGATAATCCACCTTCGGTTTTCAGACATCTCGACCTTTGACGATTAATAACTCACTCTTTTATTCACCATCCGATAAATCAAGCCGATTAGCGCCAAAAGCACCAGAATAAAGACCCAAACCACGGCCAGTCCGGCGCCCCAATTTCCCTTGCTATAGGCTTGATAATTCACATAATCCCAAATGAACAACTGCACATGTCCACCGGTGATGAGCTGCATGATGGTGGCCAATCCCGTAAATGATTCCACTATCGTTAACAAGATATTCAGCAGAATTAACGGTGAAATCGCGGGAATGGTCACCCACCAAAATTTTTGCCACCCGGTGGCGCCATCCATATCCGCCGCTTCATAATATTCTTGCGGAACCTCGGAAAGCCCCATTAAGAATATAAGCATTTGGATCCCTGTCCGCCACAACCCCAGCGTTAAAAGCATAGCCGCCATGGTTATCAAGAATTCACCCTGCTCAGATACGATGATCCCGAAACGGCTCAAGTCAATATCAAAAACGATCACCCGCTTAAACAAAATTGAGCCTGCTGTCGTTGATATTACATCGGAAGCCGCCACCACGGGCAGAAAATATAGAGCCCGGAAAAATTTTATTCCTTTCAGCTTTTGGTTGATTAACAGCGCCAATAATAAGGCAAAACTCAAGGTTATCGGAGTACTGACGAGTCCAAAGATCATGGTGCTGAATCCGCAACGCCAAAAGTCCATATCGGAAAAAATGGTGATATAGTTTCCCACCCCGGACCATTGCATCCCGGAAAACGACCAGTCACAAAACGAAGCATACAACGAAAACAACAGCGGGCATATGGTAAACACCAAAAATCCCACCAACCACGGCCCGATGAACCCGTATGCCAGAAACACTCTTCGTTTTTCAAATCCAATCATCGGGAATCACTCCTCAATCATGCCTTAAACACTCCATTGGCTGCGTCAGCGCCGCTTTACGGGCGGGGTAGAAACCGAAAGCAACGCCCACCAAAAATATGAAACCCACTCCGAGAAGCAGAACCCACCAGGTGATGCTAACGGGCATACCGGCGAGGATAGCCACAATCCGGGCGCTAATGATGCCTAACAGCAAACCGGCCAATCCGCCGGTAGCAGATATCATTACCGATTCGCATAAAAATTGGCGCAAGATCTCCGGGTTACGGGCGCCGACGGCTTTCCGGATTCCGATTTCACGAATTCGTTCCATCACCGCAACCATCATAATATTCATGATCCCGATTCCGCCCACCAGCAAACACAAAAAGGCCAGGCTACATAAAGCAATCGTAATGGCAATCGCCAGCTTTTTTTGTTGTCCGGCGAACTCATCCAGGGTTTTTAAAACATAGTCATTGGCCTCCCCTTTGCGAATTTTAAGAATACGGGCAATTCTTCCTTTTAAGAGCTTCATTTCCCGCTTGTGTTCATATTCCTTGGCGTAACTCAACTGGATCAAATCATAATCATGAGACCCGAACAGAGTTTGGGAAGTAGTGATAGGGATAAAGATAGTCCCTTCCTCGGAATCACCTCCGAAGGCGGCTGGAAGTAACATAGGTTCCAAACAGCCGACAATCTCGAAGATCATCCCCTGAATCTCCAGCTTCTGTCCTAGATAACCGGCAGCCGGAAAAAACCGTTTTTTAATCCCCTCCGTAATCACACAGACCCGGCGTTGATTAAAGATATCCTGGGTATCGATGAACCGTCCGGTTTCAACTTTACGGTTACGAATCATAAGGAAATTCAGATCCGTTCCGATAATATCGGTCTGCATCCGTTGGTTTCGATAACTTACCGGTATCCACCAGTTTTGTTTGGCAAGTGATATAAGGTTCACCCCGGTAACGCCACTGATGGCCCGGGCATCGCCCAGATCGAAATTCCGGGCTTTGGGCCGGCGCAACACCGAATCCCTATCCGAATATACCGCCATGAACTTGCCGCCAAAACCGGAGAGTGTCTTATTCACCGTTTGATTGGCTCCATCCATGATACTTAAGGCGGTGGTAAGCGCGGCAATACCGATGGTGATTCCCAGGACGGTCAAAAAAGTCCGGATCCGGTTATTTTGCAGCGTTTCCATGGAAGCCACCAACTGGTCTCGAAGTTTCATGGCTTAATTCCCGCCCCCAACCGATATGGGCTGTTTATAACTTTCATCCCGGTTGATGACGATAACCCGGTCGTAATCATGAACAGCCCGGTCACTATAAATAATTACCTGCTCGAAAGGCTTGATGCCCTTCAAAATCTCGATCCGGTCCACACTGCTGATCCCAGTTTCCACATAAACCTTCCGTGCTTGATAAACATTATCCCGGATCATCCATTGTCTTTCTTTCTCTTTGGCCGGGCCTAGGGTTTCACTGCAGTCCTTGAGCACATATAAGTATTTTCGTTTGGCGCCGGTGGCGGGGCGCACCGCGAAATATTCCCGGTCGCCCCGGACCATGGTCCGCTCTTCATGAATGGCCTCAACCGGGGCGGTAACCGCTAATTTGGCGCGCCCAATCCGTACCCGGACCTGAAGGATGCTCCCGGGAATGAGTGTAACTCCCTTTTCGGTTATCCGGAGCCGGATTCGCAAATCACTGTAACTGTTGTCGGAATTGCGCACCGGTGGCAATATCTGGATTACTTCAGCACTATAAGGAGTGGTAATCGTACCGAAACTGATCTCCGCCAGATCGCCGGTTTTAATCTTCACCCCGTCATCCGCCGGCACTTCGGCCTCAATGACCAACTTGCTTTCATCGATGACTTGGCCAATTTTAACACCGGGGGTGACTTTTTCACCGGCTTTGGGAATTAGCAGCGAAACTCTGCCGTTAATGGGGGCCGTCACCGTCAACTCCCGGATCTCTTTTTCAAGGATACCTTTCCGTAAATAGAGCACTTGTAAATTGGCTTGATTCAATTTCAATCCATTGGCTGAGAAACCATCGGTTTTTTGAAAGGTTAATTCCTGTTCCAACCGGAGGATATCGGCCCGGCACTGGGCTAGTTCCAATTTTTTGGCGTCCGAATCGAAGTGAATCAAAGGTTGCCCTGCGCGAACCAGTTCGCCTTCCTTCACAAGAACCGCTTGTACTTTGGCTTCCATACCGATATAAAGGTCCCGGATCTCATCAGTAATCACTTTTCCGGCTACTTCGCTATCCTCCATCAAATCATTCCGGCTTACAAATGCCGCTTGTACCCGGGGATAATGTTTTAAAAAATTCCGGTTGGCCCGATACCCGAAATATAAAGCGGCCAAGATTGCCAAAAATGTTATAACAATCAGCCATTTACGATACATTGTCAAGCCCTCCTTAAACAAACCCGCGAACCCCGTTATAATTTGCCATAATTCCAAAAGTAATGCCACAACTGGTTTCCGGGTCCTTCCGCCACCCAACGGACGGCAATAAACATACTATAATAAATACCCGAAAGACAAAACGATTTTACTTTACTAAAGCCTTCCCGGGCCTCAAAGATCCCGGCCATGAACAACACCGCCCAGATCCCGAACAGATCAAACCCTCGTACCACTTCCCGCCAAAAAGGCCCGATCCGTTCGACGGCGAGTAAAGGCAACAGCCCCAACCCCACTCCAGGGGTCAAATCCCGCAAATCGCTGAGACTTTTCAGATCCCCGGTATTCACCATCAGATAACCGGTGAACCAGCCCAAGGAAATAATTAACGCGCTACCGGTAACCACCCCGAAATAACTTTGAAAATCTCCGGCGCCTTTCAATCTCCGCATCACCCGGCAAAGGAACCAGGCAATGACAGCCAGCACCAAAGTAAACTGGAACGGGTACAATATTAAATTAAACCAGCCCCACGCTTTCACCGAAGCCATTGCTTCCGGCAGGGTAACCTCAAATCCCCGTACATGATCATAGGCCAATAAATAACAGACACTGGGATTCATAATTAATTTCAGGTGAACTATGGCGGTGATCAATCCCAAAACGATACTTACCGCCCACCAATTGGCTCCGGTTAAAACTGTCTTTACCCCCTGCGGTTCACCAAAAAAAAAGGCGCTATAATCACTGAGTTTAAAATGGCGGTTCGGGTTTCTCCCGACCGCGCCCGTGCCGGTTATCCCTTTTCTGTCCCGGAAAATATTTGATTTTATTGTGTTTGAGTTTCTCAAAAGATTCCCCCGCCTTCAAAAAACCGTTCCGGAAGCACCGGGTTTGACAATTGCAAATTGTTGCGGCTTTACCGTAATTCCTTGATAAACAAAGGAATCCGGCCGGTAATTCACGATGGTTGCCGAAAAGTCATCATAAACCGTCGCATAAACATCCGGCGCCAGAGAGCGGTGATCAATGATGGCTTTCGGCTGCATACCACGCAACTCTCGCTGATAGATCCGGTATTCGCGAAGCACCGCCGGACGCCAATCCTTGTATTTGCCACTAAACAACGGGTTATATTTGGCATACTTCAATTCAGAAACAGTTGACGCGGTCAAGAAAGCATTCGGAACTCCTCCGTATTCAATCATCCGTAAGAATTCCCGGATTCCGTCCCGCCTTAAATTAACCGGTTCAAAAGAATAAGGAACCAATCCGTGAAAAATCAGCGGAGTTAAAGGGATGGACTCATCGCAATTTTCCGAACAACCGGCCGGAAGATCATAAAAAGCGGTAACATCCGCTGCCAGAAAGTCAAATGCGGCGGTGGTCCCCACTTGTTGGGATCCGGAAACCATCCGCATCATTCCCTGTAATGTATTGATTAAATCTGTGCCGCCGGTTTGATGACGAGGATCGTAACAGTGATATAACCCCTGGTCAAACCCGTCGAAAATTAGAATACCGTTTAATTTAAGCTTCTCAAGCTGTTTCAAATTTTTCCGGTGAAACTTATTCCGGGCTACCGTAGGGCAAAGCAGATATTCTTTTTCCAAAGCATTAATTTCCACCGGCACTCCCTGAATGTCTTTGACCGTATCACCCCGGGTGAAACCATGGCCGTTTTTAAACATACAGGTATTATCAAATCTCAGGCCGATGGAAAAGCCCAGTTTTTCACCGGTGGCCAAAAGTTTCTTCAAACCACGATAACCCCCGAACTTGGGTTCGGGCGGGAAATGGTGCGGATTATCCCCTAACAATCCACGTCTTGTCCATCCCACCAATACCACCTGGAGATTCCGGACTCCTTTTTGATGGAGATCCTTTAGAATGCTTTCCGCTTGGCTGAAACTGGTCACACATAACAAATTTTCCGTATCGTGATAGCGTTCGGCAACTCCCATAAACAGTTGTAACCGATAGTCAGTTTGCCGGTATTGGGTTGGCGGTTCTCCGGTTAACCCCCGTTTACGATCCTCAACTCCGGTAATAAACCCCGAATTGGCACCATGGGATGATAATAACAATTGACGATATTTACGGGCCATTGCCACATATGATGCATCCCGGCCCGTGAAAAAATAGTAATCAACCGTCCGGTCCAGACCATCAAAAACCGGGCCAGCATGAAGCCGGCCGAACATATCGTAAGTAATCTCCCGAATAATTAACCGGGGAGAAATGGTCAGTAAAACCTGAGGAGTTACCTGGGTGCCCAGCTCGGCCTGGAATTGGCCCCGGGAGATTATTCCCAGCATCCCACGGGACTGCCCATTGGAGCTGGCCTTTACAACTCCAAATATGGGCAAATTATAAAAACTGTTGCGAGGATGCTGGTAATCGTTTACACGCAGGATTCGCTGCCCTTGTTGGGCGCCGGACAACGACTGGCCACTCCAGGTAAATCTTTCACCATAGACCCGCGCTGAGCGATACGGCGTCATCGAATGATTGGGCCGAATGATTCCACCGCAGCCGTCCGGCAGCACCACATACCCATTGCTTTGAAACGGAAGCGCCTCCAGGTAAGGCAAAAACCGAATATCCAGCAAACGCTTTTTAGGATCCACAATGGAACGAAACGGCACATTCACCTTCAGGTTGTTATCCGTTCCCAACGAAAACTGGGCGCTAAATCGAAATTTTAAATTCGGAAAATCAAACGTAACCAGACAGCCATCACCCGGCTCCGGAATTGAAAACCGGCGGATACAACCACGCTCCCCGCTAAAAATATTTTCCAGGGCATTATCATCCGTAACGTAACGGACGATAAAAGCGGAACGATAAGCAAGCAGCCAATAATCGTTCGGTGGAGTGTCGAAGGACGGCAAGGAGTTCCATTCCAATTGCCGCTGCCGGTCACTGATTTTACAAATTCCATATTCAGGGTCAACCCATAAAGCCAACCGGCCGTTGTCGGAAACTTTAACCCAGGGCTGGACGGCCGCAGTCGAACCCGCCGTACTTGCCGCCAATAACAATCCCAAGCCCACTGACATTATCCAACTACGCGGGTTATGCAAACCGGCCCGGTAATTGCGCCTGTTCCATCGGTTCATTTGACTTGGCAATATAGAGTTCATCCCACCGTTAACCTCCAGCTATCCCGTTGTAAAACATCCTCCATGAAATCCGTTGCATCCTTATGGAAAATATTGCTTCTGATTTAAACCGTAAACCGGTTGTAGATCTCCTTATAGACATCCGTAAGAAAACTGATTAATTGCTGATTCACTCCCATCATAAAACCCAAAAACACAATAAATAAAGTGGTTGCCGCTACATTAATCAGCCCCACCCCCAGCGTTTTACTCCAGCTAAAGTCCTCTGTAATCTTGATTTTATGGAAAAATAAAACTACTGTCCAGCCAAAAAGCAAATAATACAACCATTGATAAACCCAAAGTTCATCAAAAGTCAATAAATGGCTAAGTAAAGCCAATACCGGTTCCCCGGCTATCATGGGAACTAAACAAATGGCCGTACTGTTTAAAATGTGAACATAATTCGCCAGCCCATAAAATAATTCGCCCACTTTGTAAACCATTAAGGTCCAAATGAAGGTCAACACCCCGATCAGAAACAAACTGCGCCCGAAAATCACCCATGATAAGACCTGCCGTTCTCCGGTAAAAATGGGGTTACTACCCATTTTACTAAAATAGTGAGTGATGCCAAAAATAATAATGAGCATCACCGCCGTTACCGGACCCATCGCACGGGATTTCATCCGAAATGCAACGCCAGGGCTCCAAATGACACTCATCAATGAAAGATGCCGCCAGACAGGTCCCTGCTTGAATTGATGCACCCGTGCGTATGAAAGAAGCTTAGTGATGCCGAAACCGGCCACCAACAGGATCACAATAAGTAGAGGCCAATAATTTAAAATCAATGAATTGCGAAATTGAGTGAGTGTCTGGGAATAACGCCAATTATCCTTGAGATATTTGAACTCATTCATGGCCTCGTTCCAGCGGTGTTGCCGGAAATAAACCTCACCCAAGGTGGAATGAATATAATCCAACTGATTGTCCAAAATTTGGGCCCGTTTAAAATACTGCTCGGCCACATCCCAGGATTCATCGAGCAAAGCGACATTTCCGCCATCAATCCATTGGATTACGGTGGAGGGATACATCCGGGTGATGGAACCGTTTTTACCGGAGTCCAGATAAACCCGGCCGGTGTGGTCCACTGCCAGACCTGACTGGCACGGAGTTTGAAACCAGCATATTTTGCGTCCCCGGAGATCAAATTTATCCACCAGTGATTCCGACGGAGCCACTGCAAACAAATTTTGATATTGATCCACATAGATATTGGTATAAAAGTGTTCCGGATATTCCGGAAAAACGGCGAGTTTTCGTCCCTGATAAGAATATTTGACGATTTGACTTTTATCAATCCCCGGAAGCTTGACTAAACAATATACACTCCCCTGGTTATCCAAGAAGATGCTTTCCAGTAATCCGGGCAACTGGTTTTCACGGGGGCCGCAGCTTGTAAAAATACCGCAGCCGTTCCCCTCAGCATCAAATACATCAACCCTTAGCGCGCCGCTTTCTAATAGATAAATATATCCTCTTTGATCAACCGCAATATCGGTATAGACAACAAATGAATTTGGCGGAACTTTTAATGGCAGCTTTTGCAGCAGTTCGCCCTGGATATTATAGATCCAGATGAAACGATCTTCAGCCGGTTTTATGTAAATTCGGTCCCCATCCACCCAAAAACTGGCAGTTTTCGTCAACAGCTCCGCCGGTAACTGTAACCGCCACTTGGCCAAAAGTTGTCGCGGCCGTGGTCGCGCCCCCAGGCCATAATCCGGATCAACCCGGCCGGCAGCCCCTCCGGGGCTAATGTCCGATCCGGCATAAATATACATTTGATCTGCATTGAAGTTTAGAATATATAGACGATCTTGTTCATCAATAAACAATGTCGGTTTGGCTTCCACTCCGAAAGAATCCGGTAGCGGCAACCGCTCGGAATTTGGGAAATAAAAACCTCCGGCGGCATTGGCGGGTCCGCTATGAAACAATAACACCAATAACCCGGTGAGTAACACCGGTTTCTTTTGCCGCCAAACCCACCGAAACCAAGCCTTCAAACATTCACCGGCGTGCTCGTGTGATCTCATGGCTTGATCACGAATCCAACTTTTAAGTTTCAGATCATGTTTCAACACTGGTTGTAAAATCATCCTTACCCTTCCCGGGAGTTTTATCAATCCGGTGATTAATTCTATCCATCCGATATTACGGGTAGCAGAATTTATGGCCCTATGAATTTACATTCTTTATCACCGGAGTAATATTATGAATTAAAGCAGCGATTCAAATATGTAAGCTTATCTTCAACAAAAGTATATCACCTTTTTAAACTTTCATCGTCTTACCACGGTACCCGATTAAGCACCCTTTTACCAGTACCGTGGTACTTCATTCCGGTCTCTTTTGTAACGAAGCCTATAACCAAAAACTATAATTCGGCATACCGTTTTTCATTTTGAAGTCTAATAATCGTTGGCGCCGGTTTGGAGGTTCAAAATATACAAGCTTAAAATCACCAAAACCATACCCAAAATCTGAAACGGAGCTAGTCTTTCATGAAGTATTAAAAAGCCGGCACTCACGGTAACCACCGGGATTAAATTCAGAAAAGCGGCCGACATGGTCGGCCCAATTCTTTTAACCCCATAAACATAAAAAAAATAGCTAAATGCCGAACAAAAAACTCCCAGATAAAACAAATTGAAGAGCGCAATGGAAGTAAGTTGCTTCCACTGTGGAATTTCGGGTACGATAAACGGAATAAACAGCAGAATACTGGCGGCGGATTGCAACAATATCAAATGAACACTGGAAAATTTTTGAGTCAAACGGCCATTTAAGATGACATAAATGACCCAGCAGATCATGGCCCCGATCACCAATATATTCCCTTTAAAACTGGCGGTTGAAAAATCCAGGCGTCCCCCGATGGAGATAATAAAATATACTCCAACGACCGATAAGAATAAACAAAAAAACATTTTCCAGGTGATTTTTAATTTAAAAAAGACAGCTTCCGTAAAATATGTAAATACCGGCACCGCGGCTACAATCATGGAGGCATTGGCAGCGGTTGTGTATTGCAATCCGAAATTTTCAAAGATAAAATAAAGTACGATTCCGAAAAAACCGGTTACCGCAATTGCCAGCAACTCTTTTAACGTGGGTTTAACAAAATTTCGGGCGGACAAGGCCCAGACAAGTAAAGTCCCGGTGGCGATAATTTGCCTGAAAAAAGCGATGGAAACCGGTGGCATTTCGTTTAAAACAACTTTGGTGCTGATAAATGATAAACCCCAAAAGATTACGGCCAAAATGATATAAACTAAGGCCAAGTAGTGTTCTTTTGGGTGTAATGACTTTGATTTCACTTTTCCTATTCCTTTCGTTCCCGTTTATATAGCGAATTTTCGCCGGACATTGCGGAACATACCATCAAATGATGTGCCGGTGATGGTATTATTATACTATAATCGATTGTGAAATGAAATAAACATCACTAATTCTCAATTTCCCTTTAACGGCGATCAGCAAAACCAATCCGATCGCCAAATTATTATGCGGTGAGACAATCACCGGTTTCCGGTAATAAAAAAGAGGCTGCCCCAATGGCGGCCCCTGAAAATTCAAGTGGGTTCATTTACTTCAAGGCTGGCGAAACCTTTTCGGTCAATATTTTACGCTGTAACATTCAATTGTGTGTATGTGTAATGCTCTATCTCCCAATCTTTGAATAATTCCACCAAATGATCGGGTATTTTGACGGGCCGGTTCCCTTTCGCGGTATTGATGCATAACATCGTCATTTCGGTCTCGGAAACGAGTATTTCTTTCCCGTCATTTTCTTTGAACACCAAATTCATCAGGTTCAGTTTTATTTTTTCAATTTGCTTAAAAAACAGTTTAATCTTCAGTATATCCTCAAAAACTGCCGGCGTCTTATAATTAATATGTACGCTGACCGGCAAAAAACAAATCTTATCCTGAACCATCATTTGGGACACTGGCTTGTAAATTTTCGTCATAAATTCAATCCTGGCCATCTCCAACCATTCCAAATGCTTGCTATAATACACAATCCCTAAAGAATCGGTGTCTGAAAAATAAACCTTCCGATTGACTTCAAATATATTCCCCGCCATATTCATTATCCCTCCTTATTGATATTATATTTATTTGTGATTCAAGCCTTTTGAAAATTTCCCCGAAAAAACAATGAACCCCGCCTGGGAAACGGAGTTCAAAATAAAAAACAACTTCGTTCAGGCGGTCCGGCGATCATTAACGTAACTTTCTTTGGATATTAAATATCCTTCGTCGTTACGTTTTTAGACCCGTAACTTTGCGTCGTCGGCTTTCGCCGAGTTTGCCTTTTTCTATCAAGTTGTTCGAAAAATCAAGATTAATTTAATTATAACATCCTATCGAAGAGTAAACAATAAATTTCTGATATACTTGAGAATTATTTAAACTGTAACACGAAGGTTGCCCCTTTTCCGGGACCATCACTTTCCGCCCATATCTTACCTCCCATTTCAGTCATGTAATTGGCGCAGCTATGCAGGCCAAATCCATGTCCATCCTTTTTGGTGGTATATCCATAGGCGAAAATACTTTCCAACAAATTGCGAGTAATCCCGTGACCGGTGTCGGTAATTCGAATCTGCTTTTCATTATTGACTTGATCGGTGCAAATAATCAGTTTCCGTTTGGATTCCGGAACGTCCAGCATAGCATCCTTGGCATTGGCGATTAGATTGACCAATACGTGAAATAGCTTGGTTCTTTGCATGTATACTTTCGAGAGATTATGATATTTTTTAACAATTTTGATATGATATTTTTCCAAAGACAGCAAATTCATTTTTAAGACATCTTCAATAACGGGGATCACGTCTAGTTCTTCCAATGTGGACCGGATACCGGTATAACTTTGTTGGGCGGTAACGATATCATTGATCAAGTTGATCTTCTCGGTCAGCCGGCTAATATTTTCGAGTAAACGGGTTTGTAAATCATTGAAAGATTCTCCCAGTTTGATATACAACTGCGGTATTTTTTTCCCTTTAGGGTCCTTACCCAAAAAGCTGTCCAGGTTGAACATATTTTCTTCGAGAAGCTGGTTGGCCTTGATTAAGCTTTCAATCGGGGCAGTATTGATTAAGTCCTTAATCAAATGGATGGCTACACTAACGCTATTTAATATATTGCTCACATTATGCAAGATTCCGCTGGCAATTTCAGCCATACCAGCCCGATGTGCCTGTTCAACAAACTTTTTATAACTGTTATCAAGTTTTTCCAAAAGAACTGCCCCAAAAAGCGCGGTACTGATATTTAAAGTCAACACCTGATAAACCCGTTCATCCATGGGACCCGGTTCAAATATGACAAATCCCATAAATTTATCACCAACATGCAATAATTGCGCGTTTAAGGAATAAGACCGGTTTTCGGGAAACAAAACCGTGGATAAATTATTTTTACTCCTCCCGGAACCGGCAGTTTTGGAGTGATGATTGGACTTGGACGGCGCCCCTTTAGAGTCGGCGCTGGAGCTTGATAAAATTTGATTCTCGCTTATGAACAACTGGTTTAATGAGTTTTTTGGAAGAATAATCCGTTTCCCGCCTGAATATTGAAAGGCCAGATAATAATCTTCAAAAAGATGCTCTAAATTGTCTTGGTCTCTAAAAATATAGATATAACAACCGGGAAGGTTGATTTTGGGGAGGCTAATCTCCAATGAATCGATGATTTTTTGTAAATCAAAATTGGTAACTAAAACCTGGCCGATTTCCTGTAAAATACAGTTCATCATTTCGGATTGCACCGCTTCATAAGCCCATACCGCCGTTTTCATCTCCTGCATCAACACCTGGGCTTGTTGAAAGAGGTTTTCGGCCCAGATTAATGATTGCATATCACCAACAACATATGGAAGCATTTGCCGGCGAAATACAGACATAATATATTCGATGTCCGAGAAACGATAGGGGTCGGATATCTTCCGTAACTGTGATTCCAACTCTCTAAGAAAAGATACCGATGATTTCTCGTGATAATCATTGATCAATGCTTTACTTAGAACGGTCGTTTCAAAATCATGAGGATTGATTCTTTGTGATAATTCCTCATTGATGGTGATTAAGTTGAATTCAGCCATCTCCCCAAGATTTTTTCCGGTGGCTGTTATTGTACCGGCTTCGGCATAGCTAACCGAATTCGAGATGCATCCGCAGGAATCCCTTAATATTACTTTGCCCGGTACAATAGTCGATATTGGAATATGACCGTAAGTGAACAATTCGAACATCTTTTCACAGCCAGAGAAGCCCAATTCCTTCCACGGAAAATAAACCGTGGTAAATGATGGCGAAGAAAACCGGCCGATTTCTCCATCTTCATAGCTGGTCACCGCAATATCGTAAGGAACATTCAAGCCTCTTGATTGTAATTCATCGACAATTGCTTTAGTTTCGTCATTATATAACGATACGATGGCGTCAAGCGCTACTTTTCGTTCATCAAGCAAAATGGATACCGCTTTCCGGCCCCGGTCCGGCAACTCCAGATTGGCGATATCCGTTTCAGACACATATAACTCAGAATGAAATATCCCGTATTCTTTCATGGTTTCGATATAAACATTGGAGCGATTATCGGGCCAAAAAGGGGCGATAAAGGCGATTCGTTGAAAACAGTGGATCTTGATCAAGTGCAAAAGTATTTCTTGAATATACATATCACCCTGGAAATAAACACTGGGAATATCCTTAAATCCCGCTCCCACACTAAGAATCGGAATGCCGTGAAACCGTTCTTTAAAACCGGCACGGTCTTCCAGCGTGGCCACTCGCGCCCAACCTAGAAATAACAATCCATCCAGCTGATATTGTTGAACATGATCCAGCACCATATTGGTATGAGAGTCATGTTTATAAGTAATATGAGCGGCAAAATGTCCAAAACGGATGACATTCATATCATACTTCCGGGCCGCCGCAAACACGCCTGCCATCAAATAACTATGATATTCATCATATGCATTTTCATCCAAAAATCCAATCGTATACCGCTGTTTCTTGACCGGTTTTGATTCCATGGTATATTCCATCATTCGTCACCTGCACATATCTAGGCTATCTCTTAAACTGTATCACAAATGTTGTCCCTTTACCGGGGCCGTCACTTTCAACCCATATTTCTCCTCCCATTTCGGACATATCGTTGGTGTAACGATAAAATCCAAATCCATAGTCTTTTGAGAGGGCGGACCCGTTTTCAAATATTTTTTCAAGCAAATTAATGGATTTGCCGCGACGGTTATCGGTAACCCGGATATATTTACCCTGGTTATCCTCATATATGGTGAAGATAAGCTTGCGTTCATTTTCAGGGTTTTCGAACATGGCTTCCCCGGCATTACTAATGATGTTCACCAGTATCGGAAATAGTTTCATCCTTTGCGCCGGTACTTTGGGCATACATTGATAGTCCTTGATCACTTGAATTTGATAATAATCGAACGATCTCGAAAAAAGTTTTATAGCATCATTTACTACCCATGCAATATCAAGCTCTTCGGTGATTTCAACGACATCGGCGTAATTCTGCTGAGCAGCAATAATTTCATTGATTGACTTGACTTTATTATCCAAGCGATTGATATAATGCAGTAACTGGTTTTGTAATTCAGTAAAAGAATACCCAAGCCCAATATAAAATTGGAATAGCTTCTTGCCTTTCGCGTCGTTATTAATAAAATTTTCGATATCATCGAGATTTTTTTTCAGCATATGATTGGCTTTCATCAAATCATTAATGGCTGAATTATCAATGACATCCTTCATTAAATGTACCGATGCGTTGATACTGTTTAAAATATTACCGGTATTGTGTAATATTTCACTTGAAATATCGGCCATTCCTTCCCGATGAGCCTGTTTCGCCAATTTTTGATAACTAGATTCCAGCTTTTCAAGCAACATTGAACCTTGAAAGGCGATACTAACATGCGCCGCCAAAGTCTGATATATTCGATCATCCATCGGTCCCGGTTCAAACAATACAAATCCGACGATTTCATCGGTAATATGAATTAAATGCGCTAGAATTGTATAAATTCGATTTTCAGAAGCAAATGTCTCAGTCAAAAGCTGTTTTGCCGAGCACACCCGGTTAGTTCCTGAGTTATACCGGATATGATCACGGTATTCGAACACCAGCATACAAGCGGCGAATGGATCATCCTGGAAATCATGATGTTCGCGATTACGATGATCCGTTGCGGAATTAAATTGGAATATATAACAACTAGGAATATTCAATTTACAAAGACTTTTAGTGAATGAATCCAACAAATTTTCCAGGCTGAAGTTGGTAATCAGGATTTGGCTGATCTCTTGCAAACCTTGATTTAAAGTCTTGGCGTGAACTTTATCCCGGTTGGATATGCTGGATACTTTCTCCCAGGTTAAAACTTGAGCTTTTTGAAATAAATCACCCGACCATAATAGAGCCTCTTTTTGATTCATTAGATATGGAAGGATGGCTCCGCGAAAAACCGAAACCACATCTTCAATATCAGAATGTCGGTAACCGGATTCTATTTTTTGTAATTGGGTAGCCAGTTCCGTTAGAAAGGAAGTACTGGTATTATTATGAAAATCATTGAAAAATGCATCAAGAAGTCTCCGAAAATCTAGATTGGGGTTTGAAAAGGCCGCCTCCATTTTGGCAATGATCTTATATTGCGCGCCGGCTGTTATTTCAGCCAGGGATATGGCGGCATTCTCAAAAGAAATCCCCCCTGTGGCAATCACTGATTTTGACATACATCCGCAAGAATAACGGTAAATGACTTTTCCCGGGATTTTGGTGGATATTGGAATATGTCCTTGAGTCAATAATTCAACCATCTTTTCACAGCCATAAAAGCCAAGCTCAATCCAGGGGTAATATACGGTGGTTAACGGCGGTGAACAATATCTGGCGATATCCCGATCCTCATAGCTGGTAATCGCAATATCGTTTGGAACATGGATTCCCCGTTTAAGCAATTCTTCCGCTAAATCGGCCGTTTCTTCCGAGTATAACGATACGATGGCTCGAAAGTTAACCCGGCGTTCATCGAGTAATATGGTCAAAGCCCGCTTACCTCTCTCAAATACGGAAAGGCCTTCCAGTTCTTTTTCACTGACAAATAAACCTGGGTCATATATGCCATATTCATTCATGGTCTCTAAATAAATTTCATTCCGTTTGTCCGGAATAATGGGCGAAATATAAGCAATGCGCTTGATATGGTGGAAATTTATAAGGTGGAGCAGTATTTCACGGATATGGACCTCCCCTGGACAATATACATGGGGAATCGCTTCAAATTGAGTCCCAATACTCAAAATGGGAATGGATTGAAAGTGGCTTAAAAAATTCTCATAATTTTGAAGAGCTCCGGCTCTTCCCCAACCTAAAAACAATAAACCATCAAGATCGTATTGGTCGATGAGACTCAAAATCATATGGATCTGACTGGTATAACGATAGGTGGAATGGGTTGGATAATAGGCAAAGCGTATTACATTCACGTTATACTTCCTGGCAGCTTCAAATACACCGGGCATCATCTGGCTGCGATATTCATTATCCAAGTTTTCATCTAAAAAGCCGATGGTTAACCTGGTTTTTTTTATAGAAATGTTCGGCCGTAAGTATTCCATGTATCTTCCCACCCGATTTTAACCAGGATTGGCGGATTCAAGAGATTTCAATTTTCAAAATGAAAGGGGCCGTCTTTTTAACAGCCCCCTTTGCGACGGGTATATGAGTCTCAATCAGATTATTATTTTATGAGCCGGTTGACTTCCTTTTCCAAAGTTTCCTTGGCTTTTTTATCCGCGGGGGTTATTTTCATCAATTTCGCATAATACTCCTCAATCAATTGAAAATCTCCAAACGTTTTAAGAATAAATTGAATTCCGAAGAAAATATTGCGGAACGCATTCTCGATTTTTACGATTTTACCGACAATCTGTAGTTCTTTAGGGTTATTGGGCAGTGTAAAATAAAGCCGAGTATAAATCGGCAAATTTTTTGCCATGGTTACCATGGAGATATCGTTTTTGGAGATTACAACCCGGGCGCCAGCCGGGCTAAAATTCCTTAAAACACCGTGGATTGGCCGGGATATTGGATTGAGATCGTCCTCCGCATCCGGTTTTAAAAGGGTTAATTCTACCGGGATTTCCGCATCTACCCGGGCGTAGGAACGTTGATATTCATCGTATTCCGGCGCGGGTATGTCGCAGATTAAAATTGTTTTATCGTTTTCCGTTTTGCATTCGGTGACATTGACGCTCATTCGGGCAAAAAAACTTTTTCCGCAATTAAATGTCAGTTTTCCCACAAATGGCGGTTTTTTTACATCCCAGACATCGGAAGCATAGAGTATAATTTTCCCGTTTTCCTTGGATGCTTTTTCGATTGCCGAACTAAAGGTGTTGTCTTGCGAAAACTCCAGTTGCAATTTCTTAAAAAGCTCGTTCATATTGATTGTGCGCCTCCTATATATGTTCTTTCCGGGATGAGTTTGTATTTTACGATGAAGGTGAAGCAGATGAATCGGAAGACGAGATAAAATTGATAATATAGGCTGCCCAATACGATTTCAGAAGGTTCTGTATGACATTTGTTAAGAATACCCGTGTATTTTGAGGAATGGAGAATTGTCAGCGAATATTTGGAAAACAGTGCTGTTTTTATATGTCCTTTTTTGTCCTAAATATGTATCGGCAATTTAATATGACTTGTTTAGTTAAAGATATTATCATCATCAAATTTTAAAATGGGGTGAAAAATTAAATCTTCAATAAAAAATTTTTCTTTTCCCAAAGGAACCCTTTCATAACTTTAGTAATAAATTGCCCAATGACTGTGTAGAGGAAAACCATATTGGGTTAAATTATATCTTTCTCTCAAACAAACCCGGACCCAAATCCGGCAGATCGCCAACCAACCGGCACTCCTCAATTTTCCCCTTAAAAACAGTTGAACCCAATACAAAGAAATGATACAATAAGAACGAAAAATTTCATAATTCAATATTATTTTACAGTAAACGTTTGCATGATTCTATCAACGAAAGGAGCGTGATCGAAAAAAACGGATTTACCTTTTTCCGTCGATAAAATCCTGACAAGCACAGACATTACAAAGGAGGAGAAACTGTGAAACGAAAATCTTTAATTAGTTTAATCATCGCTATTGTATTGCTCACTTGCCAATTCACCCTGGCGGCCACCGTAACCCTCACCGGCTCAACCCAATCGGTAGCCTGTGCCAACAATGCCTACATCGTCCAAAACAATATCTGGGGCGCCAGCACCGCTCAATCCATTCAAGTGGATACCGACACCGGTAATTTCTCGGTAACCTTATCCAACCATAACAATAGCACCAGCGGCTCTCCGGCCTCTTATCCCTCCATATACAAGGGGTCGCACTGGGGCCAAGCCACCACCAACAGCGGTATGCCGATTCAAGTAAGCAACATCAGCAGTTGCAACAGCAGCTGGAACATCACCATGGGTTCCGGTTCCTTTAATTGCGCTTATGATATTTGGTTCAACACCTCCGCATACACCAGCGGCCAACCCAATGGCGCTGAACTAATGATATGGATCAACCATCAGGGCCCTCCACAGCCCGCCGGTTCCAAGGTTGGTACCGTTACCATCGCCGGGGCATCCTGGGATGTTTGGTTCAGCCAAATGAGTTGGAAATACATCGCCTATGTCCGAACCACTGGTACCACATCGTCCAATATGGACCTCAACGAATTCATTAAAGATTGCGTATCCCGGGGTTACATTCAAAGCAATTGGTACCTCATCGATGTCGAAGCTGGTTTCGAACTATGGCAAGGCGGTGTAGGTTGTGGAACCACCAGCTTTTCAGTCACCGTCAATGGTGGAGGCAGTAATCCCACCCCAACACCGAGCGGCACGCCAACTCCCACTCCGCAGCCAAACGCCACACCGACACCAAGCGGTGGCGGCGGTACAGGTTGCGCGGTTAATTATTCAATCTCCAACGACTGGGGCACCGGGGCCACCGTTAACGTAACTGTCAAAAACAATGGCTCCACCGCGGTGAACGGCTGGACCTTGGCCTTTACATTCCCCGGCAACCAGAAGATCACCAATCTGTGGAACGGCAGCTACACCCAGAGTGGAACCTCGGTATCCGTGAAAGACGGCGGGTATAATGCCAATATCCCCGCTGGTGGCGGAACAACCAGTTTTGGATTCCAAATTACATATAGCGGTTCCAACGCCAAACCCACCAGTTTTACTTTGAACGGAGCAGCCTGTACTACTTATTAAAAAAATCACCATAACAAGAAATAGAAATGGCTTCCCTCTCCAAGGAAGCCGTTTCTTTAATTATTTAAAATAAAATCAACCAATAAAAAGCTTCTTCTCGGGCGGCCCCATTCAGAAAACAGTTTATGCCGCTAAATATTCGCTTTTTTCACACTGTTATTGATTATATTCTTCTCAATACTGAAAAAATATTTGGCGATTTTATCGGCGATATCCGTGGTTACATCTTCAAATTTCACGGATATTTTATAATTTAACGCCTGCTCTTCCAGCCGGATTAACCGTCCAACGATGAACTCGGAATCAGAATGGGCCGGTAAACTGATCCGGCAGACTATCTCCGCCCCCAAAGCCAACAATTCATTGGGTTGAATGATTCCTGATAACCCCCCGAAGGAAAGGTTGACAATTTCACAATTATTATATTCATTGCCATCCAAAAAGTAGCTGAATGGCAGGTTGACATCATATCTTAAAAAGATGCGGCCCAATATATAAGAATCCGGCCGTTTTAGCTCTAGCAGCGGAGGTTTTCCGGTTTGTTTGATATATTCCGTAAAAAACACCAGATCCCTCGGTTCATGGTCGCACTTACAAATTACAGGAATTGTGGTCTTGCCGGCCAGTTGCCCCAGAACAGTTTCAGCGTTCGGCACTTCCAAAATCAACGAAGTTTTGTCAATATCACACACTAACGCTTCCGTAATGGTTTTACGATGATTATGATCGATATATTCTATCTGAACGGTTACTCCCGGATATATAACCGTCTCGATGGCCGGAATATTCTCCATGCAATGTCCCCCCTAATGATAGTTTCGGCTTTAACCGGAGATTCTTTAGCGGATTTAAAAAGGATATAGGGGAGGCATATGTTACAAAGTCCCGTGTTCAAAGTGTTACATAAAAGGATGGACATATTTTGAACCGTTTTGTTCTAGGAGTCTGTGCGAGTAACACATTTTTATAGCTTAAAACCGCAATATCTTGTAGCGGATCGTGTTATTAGACACTAAATATGCTTCAGAAACCTATTACCGCACAGACTCCTAGTCCTCGTTATAATACATCTTATTTTTTGGGTTTGTTTTTACCCCTTCCTTTGGAATGGTCCTTGATCTTATCGGCATGGCCCAGCGCTTTACCTTTCAACGCCTTAAACTCCTTGGAACCTGGTTTGATGCCCAACTCTTGAGCAATCCGTCCCCAGCCTTTATCTCTATTCGCTTGATAAACAGCTGCCACCCGGTCCACCGGCATTTTTGCAATCACCGCTAATTCTACCGTCATATAAACATCTGCCGGTTCCATTTTGATATTCGTAATTAAGTAATCAATTTTAGCCTCGGTTACATTATAATTAACACAAATCTCAGTTCTAAATTCAGGAAAATTCAAGGTAGCGGTGGTGTTCAAAGTGCTTAAAGCAGAGTTTAATTCCACATCGCCGCTCATGGTGAATCCCGCCCAAGCTGATGCCGTTAATAGTACGCAACCGAAAATAATCAATAATAATTTTTCTTTCATCGAATCGCCCCCTCTTAAAATATTTTTGATTTGTTTCACGCTTTTTGACCAAAAACCTCTTGGGAAAAAATGATCAGGGATTGATATTCGTTTCACTCTAATATATATTATCATTATTGATATACTATTAAGGAAGCGCTATGCGAAGAGATAATGAAGGATGGATTGATGATGAAATTCCGGCCCTGCATTGATTTACATCAAGGAAAAGTAAAACAAATTGTCGGCGGCACTTTGAATAGCCGTTATCACGAATTGGTGGAAAACTTCATATCAAACCAGGATGCGGCTTATTACGCCAATCTGTTTAAAGGTGACGGGCTCACCGGCGGCCATGTGATCATGCTGGGTCCCGGCAACGAGATGGAAGCCTCGAAGGCTTTGCGAGCTTACCCGGGTGGGTTGCAAATCGGCGGTGGAATTACCGCTGAAAATGCCGCCCGTTATTTGGAACAAGGCGCAACTCACGTAATTGTCACCTC
>JAEZJQ010000003.1 GCA_023436305.1 Bacillota bacterium | reverse complement strand
TCTTATTGCGTCCCGAAACCCATCAATCCAAAAATACCTCGGAAGAACATTTGAATAATTTTTACAAGACCTTTTCCGAAGTAAAAAACGAGAAATTTGACGGTTTAATAATTACCGGGGCTCCGGTGGAGCAGCTTCAGTTTGAAGATGTTAATTATTGGGATGAATTGACCGGGATCATGGACTGGGCCAAGCATCACGTGTTTTCCACCCTCTATATTTGTTGGGCGGCTCAAGCCGGGCTTTATTATCATTACCAAATTGCCAAATATCCGCTATCGGAAAAAATGTTCGGCGTTTTCGAACATAATATCTGCCAAAAATACACCAAATTGCTCCGGGGATTCGATGATGTCTTTATAGCGCCCCATTCGCGGTATACGGAGGTCCGCAAGGCGGACATCGAAAAAGTTGCTGAAATAGAACTTTTAGTGGATTCCCCGGAAGCCGGGGTTTATATCGTGGGAAGTAAAGATGGACGGCATATTTTTGTAACCGGCCATTCCGAATATGATCCCTTAACCTTAAAGTCAGAGTATGATCGGGATATCGCCAAGGGTTTATCAATTTCCGTTCCCCGAAATTACTTTCCCAATGACGACCCCACCAAGGAACCGGTGGTCCGGTGGCGCAGCCATGCCAATTTGTTATTCCAAAACTGGCTTAACTATTATGTCTATCAAGAAACGCCATATGATTTAAATGATATCGAATAATGATAACGGCATAGAGAACGGGGCGTCATAAGATACAATGACAGCCCCGTCGGACGAGCCGAATAATTAACTTGAACGGCGTAGGTTAAATAAAATACATGGGTTCTTCCGGACAGGTATTTTTGGCGCGTTCGGCCAAATCTTGCAGAGAAGTCCCGCTTAGGAATTCGTTGATTCGATCGCGCAATTCTTCCCAAAAGGAACGGGTTACACAAATGCTTTGCCGTTCGCATGTGCCCGGATTGGCTTTATCCACACAAAATACCGGAGCAATCGGACCTTCCAGGGCGGTAAGGATTTGGTGTACTGAAATTTCAGCAGCGGGGCGGCTGAGTTCATATCCTCCTTGAGAACCGCGTGAGGCCTTAACCAGTCCGCTTTTCCGTAAATTTGTAAAAACCTGCTCCAAATATGATTCGGATATCCCTTGTCGTTCGGCAATTACGCGTAAAGCTAAAGGCCCATCCATTTGATGGACAGCCATATCCACCATGGCACGAAGACCATAACGGCCTTTGGTAGAAATTTGCATAATAAGCAGCCCCTTTCAATCCCGAGTAAAACGATAGGTTTTAAATTCATTCTACCATAAACCGGAATGACTTTCAAGTAAGGGGTGCTTTTACGGTTTTTATTCATAAAAAAATGATGGGCTATAATTCCCATCATAAGTATCCGGGCAGGCAACTTAAATCAATTGTTTTTACAACAACGAATCTTTTCTTACTGATAAAACATATTCACGATGTTCAATAGGTTTACGGGCGGGGGCCGGCGCCATCTTTTACCCAGGCCAATACAAAAAACTTATCCGCGCCCATTGCGTAAGTATCGATGAGCAACCAACCCAGCTTTTGATACTTATCAGCCTCATCATTCGATTTCGTTTCGTAAGTCTCTTTAATGTCTTCGGCTTTTAAATCAACCATCATATCACGACCTTTTTTCTAGGATATAAAATAATGTATATTGAAAACATTATTCGACAGAGATTAATTTAAATCCTATCCATCCAAAGATTCGTTTCAGAATTTATATCGGCAGATTTGCGTAAAAAATTTAAATATGAATTTTAAATTTATGGCCGATCAACTCTCCATACCCGGAGTTGAAGGATTTTTATATTTGTATGGGGATTCGCTTTTGCGAAAGATTTATTTTTAAATCTAAACAATAGTTTACCACAATTTCCTGATAAAATCATTATTTTTTCAGGATGATATTGGCGGACTTTGATATACCAGCATTTGCGAAGGGAGATCCTTAATTAACCCGGTGGGGTGCTCGTCCACAAATAATATTACCGGGGGGTTCCATTCGATCGGTCCTGTTCCTGCTGTGTAAATAACGTGTCATATATTTTATGAAAACAAGGTTAACAAGGTCATGTTTGTTGTAAAAAAATGATTTTTCTATAAAAGCATGTTGATTTATTGTTATATATGTGTTAAGATTTATTCAAAGAAGAAATGTAAGTCCTGAGAGACGTCTGCCGGGAACAGCATGTCAAAAAGTCTTTGAATTTTATCGATGAGATGCACTAACACGACGTGAATGGCATCACTAACCATTCATGAAAATGAACCTATTTTCGTGTTGGCCAATTCTTATCGACAGCAATGTCATTGCAATGTCATGTTATTGTTAGTTTATTTGTAAAAATTGTGAAATAAAGCTTGCAAAAATTCAATCAAAATGTTAATCTAATTGGTATGTCGACCAAATACTTTACATGAAAAGGAGAATATAAAATGGATAAGGAACAAACAGTAATTCAGGAATCCTTGGAAAATACATTTGGATGTAATGTATTTAACGATTCGTCCATGAGAGCCCGATTACCGAAAAATGTATATAAAGCTTTACGGAAGACCATTGATGAAGGACTTCCCTTGGATCCCACCATCGCCGACGTAGTGGCAAACGCCATGAAAGACTGGGCCATCGAGCGCGGCGCTACCCATTATACACACTGGTTTCAGCCAATGACCGGAATAACCGCCGAAAAACATGATTCTTTCATTTCACCCACCAACGATGGCCGAATTATTATGGAGTTTTCCGGTAAAGAATTAATTAAGGGAGAACCTGACGCATCGTCGTTTCCTTCCGGAGGATTGCGGGCGACCTTTGAAGCCAGGGGATACACCGCTTGGGATTGCACTTCTCCGGCTTTCCTCAAGGATAGTACTTTATGTATTCCCACTGCATTTTGTTCATATACGGGCGAAGCCCTGGATCAGAAAACTCCACTGTTGCGTTCCATGGAAGCCCTGTCCAAGCAAGCGGTCCGGGTGTTGCACGGTTTGGGTAACACCACCGTTACCCGGGTGCTTACCACGGTTGGTCCGGAACAGGAATATTTCGTGATTGACAAAAAGTTATATGATCAACGCAAAGACCTAATTTTGACCGGAAGAACCTTGTTTGGAGCAAAACCGCCAAAGGGCCAGGAATTGGAAGATCATTATTTTGTCACCTTGAAAGAACGGATTGCCGTTTTTATGCGGGAAGCCGATATGGAACTTTGGAAACTCGGTGTACTCGCCAAAACCAAGCATAATGAAGTGGCCCCCGCCCAGCATGAATTGGCGCCGATTTTTAGCACTACCAATGTAGCCACCGACCATAACCAGCTTACCATGGAGACTTTAAAAAAGGTAGCTGCCCGTCATGGCCTGGTCTGTTTGTTGCATGAAAAGCCATTCGCCGGTGTTAACGGTTCCGGGAAACACAATAACTGGTCAATGAGTACCAATGATGGACAGAATCTGCTGGAACCCGGAAAAACTCCTCATGAAAATCAACATTTCTTACTCTTTCTATCGGCGGTAATCCAGGCGGTTGATGAATACGCCGATTTGTTAAGGGCTTCCGCAGCCAACACCGGGAATGACCATCGTTTGGGCGCTAATGAGGCGCCCCCGGCAATCATCTCCATTTTCCTGGGTGAACAGCTTACGGATATTTTTGAACAGTTGGAAAATGGGGGCGCGAAGACATCCAAAGGTGGTGGGGAATTAAAGATTGGGGTATCCACGATGCCGACTCTGTATAAAGATACCACTGATCGTAACCGGACTTCACCGTTTGCGTTTACCGGAAACAAGTTTGAATTTCGGATGGTTGCTTCTTCGGCGTCCATCGCCGGCCCCAATACGATATTGAATTCAATTGTTGCTGAAACACTTTCCCGGATTGCCGACCGCCTTGAAAAAGCCAAGGATGTAGACGCCGAGGTCCGCAGTATTATCAAGGAGATCGTGAAAAACCATAAACGGATTATCTTTAACGGCAACAACTATGCTGAAGAATGGGTTCAAGAAGCCGAAAAACGTGGTTTGCCAAATATTACGTCCACAGTTGCCGCGATTCCGGCCTGGATTACCGATAAAGCCGTGAACCTGTTTGAAAAACATCACGTTTTAAGTAAAGTGGAACTCCATTCCCGTTATGAGATCTTTTTGGAAAGTTATATCAAGCAAATCAAAATTGAGGCTCTGACAATGCTGGATATGGCCAAACGTCAAATCATACCCGCGATCATTAAATATTCGGCGGATGTAGCCGGGTCAATTAATCAAGTAAAAGCGGCTTCGTCAAAGGCGGACGCGGGCGCCCAGGAAAAGCTTTTAGTTGAACTAACGGACACCTTGAATCGTTTTTCACAGGGTATGGAAGAATTGGAAAAAGCTTTAGCGAATGAAAGTCATGGGGATACCTTGAAGCATGCCCAGTATTATCGCGATGTTGTTTTTGTAGCCATGGCCAAGTTGCGGGCCGAAGGTGATAAACTGGAATCCATGTCCGATGCGGCCATTTGGCCTTTCCCTACTTACGCCGATCTTTTATTTAACTTGTAAAGCAACTGTTTCGTTAAGATGGGGCTGTCTCCAAGATTTCTTTGGAAGCGGCCCCTTTTATTTTCGTTCATTTTGAAATACTCGACTACTTGACTTCTGGAAAAGCTCCTGTTAAGATTTTTATAGCCAAAGAGTCGATGATATTTCTGATGATATTTCTAATGATGAATCAAAAGAGGTATTTGATGTCAAACTGGAAAAAATCTTTTGTTTTTTGCGTTCTAATTCTTTTCACCGTTGTTTCATACGCCCGGGCCGAAGACACGGTCATGCCGGAAATGCCGGATCAAAACGTGGAAATTCAGAATGGGTTGATTGTCCATTCCATGTCCATTGATGAAAAACGGGCCTTCCGGCGGCAGCTGATGGCTCAATTTATGGTGTGTTATAAGGAAAATCAAACATTTGACAAAGTCAGCCGGTATATGATATCCAAATCCCATGAAATGAATAAAACCAAAACGCCAAAAAGTCCGGATGTATTGCTGGAGGAGGCATTTGAAAAGTCCAACAATTTATTCGTCCAGACCAAAAAATATTATGGAAATAGTTTTACCCGGGTTTATGATCCGGAAGAGGTTGAGAGAAAGGTCCGGAAGTTTTTATGGCTCAAAGGGCTTTATTTTTTAATCCTAGGTATTAACGATGAACATTGTTTGGCCATGTCGTATTTCTACCTTCCCGGTAATGAGGCCATAAAACAGGATTTCTTGGAAAGGGTCATCCGCTTTTCTTATCCGGAGATTCCCGATGTTGAGGAAAATAAATGTTGGCGCAATCAAATGACTGCCGTGATGGGCCGTTTGGGTTATGATTTATTTAATATAAAGAAGTTTAAAATTCTCCACTCCAATTCAAATCCAACTCCTGTTCCTTGAAACTCTTATTGTACTTCCTTTTACAAGCCGCGCTGGATAAAAACCCGGTTCAAACAATCATCGATATAATAATTATTTGAGTTGCAAAAGGAATTGAAAGCGGGTATAATTATTATCAGCTAATAATAAAAATTGTTGGTGGAAGAGAAATATGAGAGACAAACTTCTTAAAAAGTCGGAAAGGCATCGGAAATTACTTGAAGCTATCCAAACCAATCCATTTATTACTGATGAAGAACTGGCGGAAATCTTAGTGGTTAGTATTCCCACCATCCGGTTGGATCGTTTGGAATTATCCATTCCGGAAGTCCGCAAACGCACCAAAGAGATGGCTTCCCAGTTTTTTGGCGCATCCCAGTCATTAGGGGCGGCCGAAATTGTTGGAGAATTAATTGAGATTGAGCCCGGCAAGAAAGGCCTTTCCATTTTGGAAACCGACCAATCCATGTGCCTGGAAAAGTGTAATATCGTCCGGGGACACATTATTTTCGCCCAGGCCAATTCATTGGCCAACGCCGTGGTTGATGTTCAGGTGGCCGTAACCGGTAATGTAAAAATGGATTTCTTACGGACGGTTCACGCCGGAGAAAAATTGATTGCCAAAGCTCAAGTGATGGAGCGGAAGAACCACCGTTTTTTTATTGAAGTGGTAGTGCGTTCCAAAGAAGAACTTATTTCCAAAGGTACTTTTATGATTTACGGAATGAATTTAGAAATGGCCGACTATTTGAATTTGTTAAAAGATGATGACGATTAACTTATCTTATAATTATTAGGAGGAAAACGAATGGCAGAAGTTGGATTTCAATCCGTAGGAATGGCAGTACCCTCTAAAATACTCACCAACAGTGATTTGGAAAAGATGGTGGAAACCACTGACGAATGGATCACGACCCGGTCCGGGATCAAGGAACGCCGGATTTTGGGCCCGGATGAAACCATTGTTACTTTCGTTACCGAGGCGGCCAAAATCGCTTGTGAGCGGGGTAAGGTTGATCCGAAACAACTTGATTTTGTCATTTCATCCACCCTTACTCCGGACCGGATCTCTCCGGCGCAGGCGTATGAAGTGGCTCATAATTTAGAAATCGAACATGCTTTTTGTTTTGATTTAAATGCTGCATGTAGCGGATTTATATACGGGTTGGCGGTGGCCGAAAGCTTTTTAAAGACCCGGAATATTAAAAGAGGCTTGGTAACCTCCGGTGAACAGCTCTCGATAATGACTGATTATTCTGATCGTACGTCCTGTGTTTTGTTTGGCGACGCCGCCGCGGCGTTGTTGTTAACCAATGATCATCCTGAACATCTGTTGCTTCACACCGAACTTGGTTCGATTCCGGGCATGGCCAACGAAGTGCATATTGGCGGAGTACGGCACATTCTTCAAGACCGGAAACAGGAATACTATTTTAAACAAAACGGAAAATCTGTTTTTAAATTTGCGGTGAATATCATTAAGGAATTATATCAAAGTGTTCCCGGGAAAGTGGGGCTGAAGCCGGAGCAAATCCGTTATGTCATTCCGCATCAAGCCAATATCCGGATTATTGACGCCGCCAAAGAATTCGCCGTGGGAAAAACCGAATTTATTTGCAATATTGAACGCTACGGCAATACCTCTTCGGCTTCAATTCCGGTGGCCTTGCATGATTCTTGGAGCCGTTTTCAAAAAGGAGATTACATTTTACTCGTAGGTTTTGGAGGCGGGTTGAGCTGGGGCGCCACTCTCATAGAATGGTAATTAATCTTTTAAAATCCAACAATAACTTATATTGGAATAAAAATTATTCGTAAAACACTATTAATATTAAACCATCTTTCCGACGTTGCCGATAATACAGTGAAAGGTGGTTTATTCGATGGAATATGTTTATTTGTTTTGCGCAATTGTAGCTTTAATGGCGGGGTTCATAATCTTCTATAACCGTTACAATAACAATTTTTACCGGCGGCTTTTTGAGCTGGAAGAAGTTTTCGACGGTGAACTGAATTTTGTTCATTTGACCAAAAATATTTTGGGAAAGATAGTCAAGGAGACAACGGCCAACGCGGGGATTATTTATTGGTTCGATGAGATTCAGGATGAGTTTAAATTAAAATCAATTATAGGAGTTCCCACGGATCAAATCAATAATATTACCCGGATTTTGCGGCGTCCCAAAGGTGTTCTCGAACAACTCAAAACGGAACCCAAAGCGTACATTTTGGATTTAAAACGCAAAAACGGTCTGGTGGCTTCCGCCAATCTTCAAGAATTATCCGAGATGTATCGTAATATTATGGTGTTACCCTTAAATGTTCAGAAAAAAACATTGGGAACCCTTATCCTGATCCGGGACAATGGAGCATTTAGCAGACGGCAGTTGCGATTATTATCATTTTTTGCGCCAAGAGCAGCGGTGCGGTTGGATAATATCCGGTTATATCAGTTAGCCAAAGAGACTGCTTTGGAAAATGCCAAATTATATGTGAATATTTCGAAATTATACCAAAAAGCCACGCTGGATGAGTTGACTGGTTTTTATAACCGGAACTTTCTTATGCAACGGGTGAAGGAAGAGATCAAGAAAGCTTATCGCTTAAAGTATCCACTGGCTTTAATATTTATTGATCTCGATTTTTTTAAGAATGTTAATGATCAATACGGCCACCAGGTTGGAGATCAATTATTAGCTGAATTCGGTGATTTAATCAAGGGTTCAATCCGGGAATACGATGTGGCCTGTCGCTTTGGTGGTGAGGAATTCGTCATTTTGTTGCCCCAAACCGAGACGAAGAATGCGGTGGAATTGGCGGAACGGTTGCGGGAAAAAATTGAAAAACGAAAGTTTTGTGTTTCCTATGGCAATCTTCAAATTACAGCCAGTTTTGGGGTTAGTAGTTTACCGCAAAACGATGTAAAGCAATTGGATGAAGAACAGACGATTTTGTACATGGAAAACTTAATCGCATGGGCAGACGATGCTTTATATCAGGCCAAAAAAAATGGGCGAAACCGGGTTGTCCTATATAAAGAAGTTAAGTAGCCAAGACGTGGGTTAAAAATTAGCTTTTGTTAGATAATAATGCTGAATTACTAAACGTACCAAGATTAAATGGTAAAAAAAGTTTGTTAAAAAAATGTTAAAAAAAGATAACTTTCTTGTAAAAAATAAAAAGGATATATATCAAGACTGTCGAATATTATACATAAGTTGAGGTATCCGATTGTTTATCGATCATGCGAAAGTTTTAGTAAAATCAGGAAATGGCGGTTCCGGGGCAATCAGTTTCCGTCGTGAGAAATATGCGCCGCGGGGTGGACCCGATGGAGGCGATGGTGGCCGGGGAGGCCACGTAATATTTGTAGTATGTGATAATTTATCCACCTTAAGTGAATTTCATTATAAACACCATTTTCAAGCTGAGAACGGCTCTTCTGGCGCGGGAGTCAATCGTTTTGGAAGAGATGGCGCCGATCTCAGGATATCCGTTCCCCCGGGAACGATTATCAAAGATTCGGCTACTCAGCGAATTATCGCTGATTTAACCGAAGTTGGAACGGAAGTTATTATTCTGGAAGGCGGGCGCGGTGGCCGGGGAAATGCCCGGTTTACAAGTTCCACCCGTCAAACACCACGTTTTTCCGAAAAAGGGGAACCCGGTTCGGAGCTTTGGCTGGAGTTGGAGTTGAAATTAATCGCCGATGTAGGCTTGATTGGTTATCCCAATGCCGGGAAGTCAACCTTAATCTCCAAAATTTCCGCCGCCCGGCCGAAAATTTCCGATTACCCATTCACCACGTTGATCCCCAATCTGGGAGTGGTCGATTATAAGGGGCAGAGTTTTGTAGCGGTGGATATTCCGGGATTAATTGAAGGAGCTCATTCGGGGACCGGTTTGGGCCATCAGTTTTTACGGCATATCGATAGAACCCGTTTGTTGGTTCATTTAGTTGATGTATCCGGTTTTTCCGGACGCGACCCTTGGCAGGACTTTTATCAGATTAATGAAGAATTACGATTGTTTAATCCGGCGTTGGCGAATAAAACACAACTGGTCGCTGCCAATAAAATTGATTTACCGGAATCCCAGCCTGTTTTAGAAGCTTTTATCAATCATTTGCCCGAGAAAATTGTATTTCCCATCTCCGCGGCAACCGGCGTCGGTATTAATGATCTGCTGGATATTATTATTGAGAAACTGGCTGAACTTCCCAAACAAGAAAGCGTGATTAACCTTACGGGGGAAACTGAAACCCCGTTTGGGGCGGAGCGAGATAATCTGGAAATCCGGGTGAGTAACGATGATTCCACGTTTCAGGTGTTCAATGATGCGTTGATTAAGAGAATTGCCCGGTTTGACCTGGATAATGACGAATCCATCCAGAGTTTACAAAAGCTTCTGAAGCGATGGGGAGTGATCGCCGCTCTGGTTGAGGCGGGTATCAAAGAGGGCGATTTGGTAAAGATTGGTGATTTTGAATTCATTTATTATAGTGAGGATTGATCAAGATTTCGCCCCGAAGGGCGCAACAAAATGAGTACCCACGGATGAATCGAAAGAAAAACAAGAGGAGGTTTCAACAGAAGTGCTTTGCTTGGATTGTGGAAATTGTCGAAAAGGTGACCCTGTTTACTATTGTACCGGAAAAAACGATTTTATTGCCCAAGAAACTTTGGTAATCAAAGAAAAACGCGGGGAACGCTGGCGTAAAGGCGATCCCGGTTATGAGGAACACCGTCGACAACTTCGCAAGGACAAAATTCCCCAGATTAGCTAGTGAAGCGAAACGCTTCACTTTTTTTATGAATAAAATCCGGGACGTAAAATTTACTCACCAAGGATTTAAAAAATATGCTATAATGTTTCCAGCATTTATTGACAAATTGAGGCTATTTATCGATTGCCTTTCCGGAAAGGAACATCCATGCTAACCAGTAAACAGCGCAGTTACTTACGGTCCCTTGGCAATGAAATGGAACCCATTCTCATCATCGGCAAGGGCGGGGTTACCGATAATGTGGTGGAGCAACTGGACCAGGCACTTACCGCCCGGGAATTAGTCAAAGTCCGGGTTTTACCACATACGGAGTTTGATGTGAAAGAGATTGGGGAGAGCTTGACCTGTGAAACCGTTTCCGAGATTGTCCAGATCATCGGCCGGAATATTTTATTTTATCGCACTCCTCCGAAAAACGCTGTGAAAAAGATTGATATCTAAGAGTATATTGGATCAACGAATCATATTAATTGCGTGCTCCGGCACATTATGTCGGGAGAGATCATTGTTGGAATATTTACAACGGCTGCAGTCCGCAAAACGGATTGTTATCAAAGTGGGTACCAGCACTCTAACCCACCCTACGGGACAGTTAAATTTAAATCTTATGGAACGATTAGTCCGGCAATTGGTTGATCTTCACAACCAGGGAAAGGAAGTGGCGCTTGTCACTTCCGGGGCGGTGGGGGCTGGAATGGGACGGCTGGGAATTGGAAAAAAACCGGCTTCGATTATGGAGCATCAGGCCTTGGCCGCAGTTGGCCAAGCGTTGTTAATGCAGGTCTATGAAAAACTTTTTTCGGAATATGGGAAGATTGTGGCCCAGGTGTTGTTGACACGTACTGATGTCAGTGTTCGCGGACGTTATTTGAATTCAAGGAATACAATTTTAACACTTTTAAAATACCGGGTAATCCCGATTATTAACGAAAATGACACGGTAGCCACCGAAGAACTCAAATATAAATTTGGCCAAAATGATTGTCTGTCGGCGTTGGTGGCCGGTTTAATCGAGGCTGATCTGCTCATTTTGTTATCGGACATCGATGGCTTGTTTACTGCGGACCCTCATCAAGATCCGTCGGCTACTTTAATCCCCATAGTTTCCGAGATTCATCCGGAAATAATCCGGATGGCTGGTGGGTCCGGTTCGACGCTAGGAACCGGAGGGATGAAAACAAAAATCGAGGCCGCCCAAATGGCCACCGCCGCTGGTACCTCCATGATCATTATGAACGGGGCGAATCCTTCCGAAATCCAAAAAATTTTTATAGGAGAACCGGTAGGCACTGTATTTCTAAGCAACCAACCGTTGGTTAACAGCCGGAAACACTGGATTGCCTATGGTCCGCCTTTAAACGGTGAAATTGTCATTGATGAAGGAGCCGAACAGGCTTTGTTGAAAAATGGTAAAAGCTTACTCCCATCAGGTATCGTGGCTGTACAGGGTGAATTTGAAGAAGGGGATTTGCTGAAAATTGTCAATCAAAAGGGCGAGGAGTTGGGGCGGGGATTCACCAATTATGGGAATGAACCGCTACTGAAGATTCGTGGTAAAAAGTCAAACGAGATTGAGTCTGCTTTGGGTTATAAAATTACCGACGAAGTGATTCACCGGGATAATTTGGTTATTACCTATAAACAAAATTAATGAAAATGAATGGTTACGATGGAGGGATCCAGTATGGAAATTCAAGCTTATGTAGAGGATTTGGGCAAAAGGGCTAAAGCCACGGCACCGGTACTGGCGGTGCTGCCCTCGGCCCGTAAAGATAAACTTTTGGCTACTATCGCGGATTATCTGGTGGCTGGTTCCGATGAAATTTGCGCCCAAAATGCCGTGGATCTTGAAAATGCCGTTCAAAAAGGGTTGTCCAAAACTTTAATCGACCGGCTGACGCTTAACCCCAAACGGATAGAAGTCATGGCGGAAGGTTTACGGGTATTAACCACTCTTGAAGATCCGATAGGCCGGGTTGATGGTATGTGGAAAAGGCCTAATGGTTTGGAAATCGGCTGCCAAAAGGTACCTTTGGGTGTCATTGGCATCATTTATGAAGCCCGCCCCAATGTTACTGTGGATGCGGCCGGATTATGCCTGAAGGCTGGAAATGCGGTCATCTTGAAAGGGGGTTCCGAAGCATTCCATTCCAATCAAGTGCTGGTTAAAATTATGCGGCGGGCTTTGGCTGACCTTAATTTGCCGGAGGACGCCCTGCAATTGATCGAACGGACGGAACGGGAAGCCGCCATGGCTTTAATGCGCTTAAACCAATACCTGGATGTTCTCATTCCCAGGGGTGGCGCCGGCTTGATCCGCACCGTTGTCGAACAATCCACCGTACCGGTTATTGAAACCGGAGTTGGAAATTGCCATACCTATATTGATGACGAAGCCGATCTGGAAATGGCCCGAAAAATCGCCTTTAATGCCAAAGTCCAGCGGCCTGGGGTTTGTAACGCCATGGAGACTCTTTTGGTGCACCAGCAAGTGGCTTTGCAAATATTGCCGGTTTTAGCTGCGGATTATCAGAAGGCGGGAGTGGAACTCCGGGGCTGTGAACGGACATTGAAAATCATTGCCGCGACACCAGCTACCGAAGATGATTGGTGTACGGAGTATTTGGATTTAATTTTGGCTGTGAAAGTGGTTGACGGTTTGGATGAAGCGCTTGCCCATATCGGTAAATACAGCACCAAACATTCGGAATGTATTGTGACCAATAATTACCAAAAAGCACGCCGCTTTATGGCTGAAGTTGACGCCGCCGCAGTATATGTTAATGCTTCGACCCGCTTTACCGATGGTTTCGAGTTCGGTTTCGGCGCCGAGATCGGCATCAGCACCCAAAAACTCCACGCCCGTGGCCCCATGGGCCTGGAAGCGTTGACTTCGATCAAGTATATTGTTTATGGAGAAGGGCAGATAAGGGAGTAATTAAAGTGTGAAGTCGCGCTCGGGCGCGGTGAAGTTTGAAGTGTGAAATTTTTTTACTTCATGCTTCACCATTCAACTTCACATTTTATTAGAACGGGGAGTAAAATCATGGGGACATTTGGGATTTTGGGAGGAACGTTTGATCCCATTCATTTTGGGCATTTGGTTTTGGCCGAAAAAGCAAGGGAAGCTTGTGAATTGCAGAAGGTAGTATTTGTACCGGCCGCAGTTCCCCCGCATAAAATTGGGGAAGTAACCACGGCGGTGGAGAACCGGCTGAAAATGGCGGAGTTGGCCATTCGGGGGAATCCCTGGTTTGAGGTATCCACGGTGGAAATCGAACGCAAAGGCCCTTCGTACACCATTGATACCATTAAGGAATTGACTGACCAGGGCCATGGTGAACAGGCCGCCTTGATTTTGGGATTCGATTCGTTATTGGAGCTTCATACCTGGAAGGATTATCAAGCCATTTTAAATCAAACCCAGATTATTACCGCGTTCCGCCCCGGTTACCCGGTTCTGAAAACAGAGTCCGATTGGCCGGTATTCTTGAAACCATACCGGGATAAGATTAAAATTCTGGAAGCTCCTCTGCTGGATATTTCATCTACCTGGTTACGGGTGGAGTTGATGTATGAGCGCTCCATTCGTTATCTGGCTCCTGACCCGGTTATTGAATATATCCGGCAAAAACGGTTATACCATAATTTTTAAATCATTAAATTGAATTCGGCAATATTTCCGGACCTTATCGAAAATTAAATGTACTTGCAAGGGTAAAGCTATGCTTATCAATGGAAAGCGTAGCTTTTATTTTTTATTTTCGACAGTCGATTGTACCAGGGCCGGACTCTGTTTTCCATATTGTGGATAACCGATAATAAACACCTTGGTTAGCCGTAGATTCCGAATATGGGTATTTTTGTCCTTCGAGGATGTGAAGTATAGACCATTTTTTTTGATGCACAATATAATTAATTGAAGAGCGTTATTAATAAGTTGCAGTACAAAATAACCTTCAGGAGAACTGGAATGAATTAAAAAAAATCCTCAAGGCACTTTTGGGAGTATGAAGTGAGGTGAAGATTGGGTGACAAAAACCCTCTATGTTGGCAATTTACCTTGGTCGGCAACGAAAGAGGATTTAGCGGCTTTATTTGCCCAACATGCGCAAGTAAGATCCAGCCGTATTATCACGGACCGGAGTAGCGGACGTTCCAAAGGGTTTGGATTTATTGAGGTGGATGATGAGGATGTGTCCACAATTATCAGTACAATGAATGGTAAAGATATGGGAGGCCGGGAGTTAATCGTCAACGAAGCAAAACCAAGGCAAGAAAAGATGTAACCGGAAGGGTGCCAAAAAACACCCTTTTTCTTTTGTGCCGATGTTGTTCTATCAATAGCGGGAGAAATATTAAAATTTTCACGGCGACTTTTATATTTAGAAAAATAAAGGGATCAGCCCCGGGAAATCGAATAATAAAACAGAATTAACAACCAGTATTATATAAAGGGGAATCGAGTATGGCGAACGATGCGTCATTTGATGTTGTTTCCAGGGTGAACATGCAGGAAGTTGATAATGCGGTAAATCAGTGCCGGAAAGAAATCGGCCAACGGTATGATTTTAGGGACAGTAAAACAGAATTGATTTTAAAGGATGATGAACTGAAAGTTGTCACCGAAGATGATTTCAAGTTGAGGAGTGTTATCGATACCCTCCAGACAAAACTGATCAAACGGGGTGTATCCATAAAAAATTTGGATTATTCCAAAGTGGAACAGGCCAGTGGCGGAATGCTGCGTCAGATGATTAAGATTAAACAAGGGATTGAAACCGAACAAGCCCGGAAAATGGTAAAAGATATTAAAGGTCTAAACCTGAAAGTTCAAGCCCAAATCATGGACGATCAAGTCCGGGTATCCGGCAAAAACAAGGACGACTTGCAGTCGGTGATTCACAGTTTAAAAGAAAAAGATTATGGAGTCGAGTTGCAGTTCGTCAATTACCGGTAATCGATTATCCCCATGGCGGATTGAAAAGGAGATTATGGCTTTTGGAATCTTGGGATCGGAATGTCATATTGGAATATTTAAGCCGGCATGTTTCAAAAGCCAGGTTGACTCATTGTCTGGGGGTTGAAGAAATTGCCTTGAAATTGGCCCCCCGGTTTAATGTGATGCCGGAAATGGTACCGCCGGCCGCGTTATTGCACGACTTGTGCCGGGAATATAATCCGGAATCACTCTTGAAACTGGCGGCTAATTTTGGTATAGTTATAGACGATATTGAAAAGGCGGAACCATTGCTTTTGCACGGGCCGGTGGCGGCGGCGCAAGTCCGGGAAAATTTACGGATTATTCAGCCCGAAATTCTGGAAGCTATTCAGTATCATATCACCGGCGCTGCCAATATCACCGACTTAACCCAATTAATTTTTATCGCCGATTTTATTGAACCGGGGCGCCCCTATGAACCGGCCCGGGTGTTGCGGGAACAAGCTTTTTTACTGGAACCCGGACAGTTACTGCTCAAAGTGTATAACCATGCTATCATTTTTGTGGTAAGCCAGGGGTACTTGGTTCATCCCCGCACCATGGAAGGGCGTAACCAATTGATAATGAAAGGTATTCAACATTAAATATGGAACAAAACTTACTCATTGTGAAAGAAGCCGTCCTTGAAAAAAAGGCGCTCAACATAACGATCTTGGATTTAAGAGGTATCTCCTCCATAACCGATTATTTTCTAATTTGTTCCGGCTTAAACCCGATTCAAGTCCGGGCCATTACCGATCATGTGAGTGAAAAATTGAAAGACGCGGGCTTTCCATTGCCGGCTAAGGAAGGTTATCACGACGGCCGTTGGATTTTACTGGATTGTGGTAATCTGGTGGTCCATGTGATGCAGCAAACCGAACGGGAGTTTTATGCCTTGGAAAATCTATGGCATGATGCCGGAATAATTCAAGTTTGAAGTTTGGGGTTTATTATATATAAATTAAATTTAATAAGTTGAACTAAGGATTAAAAAGTCTAAAACAACTCACCCCCTTCGTCCCCCTCTCTTCAAACGAAGAGCAGGGGGAACTTACGAGTTACAAAAAGCACAATTGACCGCCGGGGTAAGTTAGAAGTTGAACCGATTAAATACTTTTTTCAACTTATATGGATTGAAAATTAAAAGTGAAGTTTTGAGAGTGAACTGTGAAGTGGCATTGGCTTTATTTTACCCCTCACCCTTCAAACTTCACACTTGACTTTTAAACGGGGGGCAAAAAAGATGGGTAAAGTGGATCGGTATCATCATCAGGAGATTGAAATGCGGTGGCAGCAAAAATGGGAGGCGGATGATTTATATCGCTCTGAAATCCGAAAGGACAAACCGAAATATTATGCCATGACGATGTTACCCTATCCTAGCGGTGATTTGCACATTGGACATTGGTACGCGATTACTCCCTCTGATGCGCATGCCCGTTATAAAAGGATGCAGGGATATAATATGCTGTTTCCGATGGGATTTGATGCATTCGGACTACCAGCTGAAAATGCCGCGATTAAGCGGGGTATTCATCCCGCTAAGTGGACCATCGGCAATGTGGAAAGAATGCGGAATCAAATGAAGAGTATGGGCGCTATTTTTGACTGGAAACGGGAAATTGTTTCCTGTCTGCCGGAATATTACCGTTGGACCCAGTGGTTTTTTCTTAAGTTTTATGAAAAAGGGATTGCCTATAAACGATTTGCTCCGGTTGATTTTTGTCCCCAGTGCAACACCACTTTAGCTCGCGAACAGGTTTGGGGTGAGGATCGCCATTGTGAACGCTGTAATACGCCGGTTATCAAGAAGGAATTAAGCCAATGGTTCTTTAAAATTACTGATTACGCCGAAGAGTTGCTTGATTTCTCGCAGATTGATTGGCCGGAGCGGGTTATTACAATGCAACAGAACTGGATTGGACGCAGTGAAGGCGCGGAAGTTCTCTTTCATAGCGAATCAGGCCAGGAGATAAAAATCTTTACCACTCGGCCGGATACTCTCTGGGGAGTTACTTTTATGGTATTAGCGCCGGAACACCCATTGGTTAATGAAATTACCGCCCCCGAATACCGAGAACGGGTGAATCAATATACCCAACAAGCATCCCGCCAGACCGAGATTGAGCGTTTGGCCGCCGGGAAAGAAAAAACCGGTGTATTTACCGGGGCTTATGCCGTAAATCCTATAAATAACGAAAAAGTTCCAATTTGGATCGCCGATTATGTCATGATGGGATACGGCACCGGGGCAATTATGGCGGTCCCAGCCCATGATGAACGCGATTTTGAATTTGCCATGAAATTCGGTATTCCGGTGAAAGCGGTAATCGCTCCCGCCGGTTCCAATGGGACCTTGGAATTAAAGGAAGCTTACACGGATGTGGAGACCGGTGTCATGGTCAATTCCGGCCCGTTTGACGGAACACCGGCTGAAAAGGGAAAATCTTTAGTGACAAAATGGCTGGAAGAGAAAGGCCTTGGCAAGAAGACGGTAAATTACCGCCTTCGTGACTGGTTAATCAGCCGTCAACGATATTGGGGCGCCCCGATTCCCATTGTTTATTGCGATAAATGCGGTACCGTTCCCATGCCATATAAGGATTTACCGGTTTTGTTGCCGGAAGACGCGGAATTTCTACCCACCGGAGAATCACCGTTAAATTATCACGAAGGATTTCGGAAGACCACTTGTCCCTGCTGCGGTGGACCCGCTGAACGGGAAACCGATACCATGGATACTTTTATGTGTTCATCCTGGTATCAATACGGTTATTTGAGTCCTTATCATCAAGGGGATACTCCTTTCGACAAACAGGAGGGCGCTTACTGGTTGCCGGTTGACACTTATACCGGCGGGGTGGAACATGCTTGCATGCACCTCATTTATACCCGCTTTTTCACTAAAGTCATGCGGGATTTGGGTTTGGTCAATTTTGACGAACCCATGTTGAAACTACGTAATCAGGGGATTATTCTCGGTGAAGACAGCGAAAAGATGAGTAAATCCCGGGGGAACGTGATAGCCCCGGATAACCTGGTGCAAAAATACGGCGCCGACTCGGTGCGCGCCTATCTGATGTTCGGTTGGCGCTGGGAACAGGGTGGCCCCTGGGATAGCCGGGGAATTGAGGGAATGTTCCGGTTTATCAACCGTATTTGGGATTTAACTCTGGAGGACGGCCCTGTTGCCGCAGACCCGGAAGCCGAGAAAACATTGACCCGTAAAACCCATCAGACTATCGCCAAGGCCAGCCGGGAATTGGAAACCTTCTCATTCAACACGTATATCGCTTCAATTATGGAATTTTCGAATGTAATGGCCAAGCTGAAAGCCTCCATATATGGCTCCAAATCCTGGAATGAAGCGGTGAAAACCATATTATTATTACTGGCTCCGGCCTGCCCCCATCTGACCGAAGAAATCTGGAATCGCCTGAATCTGGGATACTCGATTCATAACCAAAAATGGCCCGAATTCGATGCTGACTTGGCAGCCGAGGAATCCATTGAAATCGTAATTCAAATTAATGGTAAGATTCGGGAAAAGCTGATGATCCCGGTTAACAGCACCGAGGAACAGGTGAAAGAAATGGGTTTAAACCATCCGGCGGTGGTTCCCTTAATTCATGGGAAAGAGATTCGAAAAGTGATTGTGGTCAAAGACAGGCTGATTAATATTGTAGTAGGATAAAAATATGGATGTTTTTAAAATTCCGATTGTCCTGGTTCCAGAGGAACGGCGGGATGTTTGTGGAAGTTTTCAGGGAGGAAGTTGTTATATAAAGGTTCCCGGGCAACTCTTATGGAATAAAAGAGCGTTGGCAGGGATGATCGATAAAGTATACTGGCGCGTTTTAGGGAAAGTGGCGCTTCCGGAATTGGAACGGAGGACGGCGGAGTTGAATTGCCTTCATTTCGGGTTTGAGTACCGAAAAGTAAGGTTTCACCGGCAGTTTCGGCGCTGGGGATCTTGCTCTTCCTTAAAAAACATTAACGTGTCGCACCGATTAATTGGTGGCTCGGAGCGGTTGCTCGATTATATCCTTATCCACGAACTGGGCCATCTAAAGTATCCAAACCACCGTAAAGAGTTTTGGAATCTGGTAAAAGGCGCCGGGTGGAACCCGGCGGCGGTGAGGCAGGAGATTATCGAGTATGGGAAGGAATGGTATAGTCAATATCAAGAGTGGTACCGGGGAATATTGAAGTGTAAAGTTTGAAGGGTAAAAAAACCGGAGATCGAAGCTGAAATTTCATCAACCAAAATTCCCATCCATGTAAGCCTTGAGGAAACTCCGGGCTTTTTTGTATTGAATAAAACCCCAGTTAGACGGGGAATTTAAGCTGTGGAAGCCAAACAAAAGTTTAGGATGTGGTTTTTTGAAATTCAATCGCAAAAAGCTCCGGTTCTTTTGGTTGGGTTTGGGAATCATGCTCGGATTTCTGGCAATATCCATTCTATCCGAATTATGGTACTTTCCGGAATACCTTAAATTAACGCCCGGGCAACGAATAACCCTGGGGGTACATTACCCTTTGGCGTTTTACCCGGGAAGGAACTTTCGCCTCCCGCCGGCGCGTTCAATTGAAACAGCCCCCCATCGCTTATTGACCCGGCACATCGTGCTCGACTCCAAGGAAAACAATGAATTTGAAGTTCAATTACGGCTCTTTGGGGCTATCCCGGTTAAAACATTACGGGTCAAGGTCGCTGAACCGCCGTTGGTGGTTCCGGGCGGCCAGGCTATCGGGGTGTTGTTTTCAAGCCACGGGGTGGTTATCGTCGGGCATCTGCCGGTCAAAGGAGTTGATCGGAAATTGCATTATCCGGCAAAAGAAGCAGGCCTTGAAGTTGGGGATATCATTCTGGCGATTAACAATATGCCGGTAAACCGGGTAAATGAGGTGGAAATTATTCTTAAAAATTATCAGCCCACTATCCGGCAGTTACATCTTACCATCAAGCGGTGCAATCAATTGAAAACCATCAATATTCAACCGGTGTTATGTTTAACGGAAGGTGGCCAAAATAAGGATGGTCAAGAATTCCGTTATATGCTGGGCATATTTGTCGAAGATCCGGCCGCTGGAGTTGGAACCTTAACCTTCTATGATCCGATTACCATGAGATTTGCCGGATTGGGGCATCACATCGCCGAGTTCCCCGGAGCCAAGGGGATATCTTTTCAACAAGGTGAAATTGTTAGTGCCAGCATTAACGGTATTAAAATTGGCACCCCCGGCGAACCGGGTGAAAAAATCGGTGTCTGTAATTCCACTTCCAGTATTATCGGGCGGATCGAACGCAATAATCGTTTTGGAATTTATGGACAATTATATCGTAATTTTCTCGACCCTTCCATCAAGCCGGTTCCGATTGCTTATAACTCGCAAATTAAGGAAGGACCGGCAGAGATCTATACTGTAATCAAAGGAAGGCAGGTGGAAAAATTTACGATTGAAATTATTAAGGTTTTTAGACAAAATGAACCCCGGGATAAAGGAATGGTTTTACGGGTAACCGATCCCATCCTCTTAAAACATACGGGCGGGATTATACAAGGCATGAGCGGCAGTCCTATTATTCAAGACGGCCGCCTCGTCGGGGCGGTAACCCATGTATTCGTAAATGACCCCACCAAGGGTTACGGTGTTTTAGCGGAATGGATGAATAATGAAATCAACTATGAGCCAGCACCGGACTCCCAGCCTGAGCGAATTAAGAGGAAAAAAACGGCTTAGGATTTTTTCATTCCGCTTTTAAGAAATATAAAGGAGTTTGATTTCAAGTAGCGAAACAATGATTATAAATTTGTGGAGGTGATCTTTGGGTTGGATTCAATAAAAGTAGGGATTGCTGATGATAATGTTGAATTTTGCCAACTCCTCCAGAATTTTTTTCAACTACAACCCAGGATCGAATTGGTATTGATCGTCCATAACGGGGCGGAACTAATCGAAGCTCTCCCGGATGCCAGTTTCGATGTATTGTTGTTGGATATGATTATGCCTCAGGTTGACGGTCTAGGGGTTTTACAATGGTTTAAAGATCATCCACAGTATCCTAAGCCGAAAATTATCATTTTTTCGGCTTTTGGCCAGGAGGAGATCACCAAGAATTCATTACGGCTGGGTGTTGATTATTATATCTTAAAACCCTTTGATCTGGGGATTCTGACCCAACGCATTATCGAGGTGGCGAAAAGAATTGAATACAAATCGATTATTCAACGAAAAGTTTTTGTCAATAAAGATCTTGAAAAAGAAGTTACCAACGCCATATTAAGTCTGAAGATTCCGCCGTTTTTTAAAGGCTTTGCTTATCTGCGGGATGCAATTATGCTAACGGTGCAGAATCCGAATTTAATTAAGGAGATTACCAAGAAACTCTATCCGATCATTGCCGGACGTTATAATACCACCATTTACCGGGTGGAACGAGCCATGCGTTTTGCCATAGAAACAGCCTGGAATAAAGGAAATGTAGAACTATTACACCAATTGTTCGGTTATTGTATTGATGACAAAAAAGGCAAACCGACCAATGCCTCGTTTATCGCAAAAATCTCCGATCAAATCCGGCTAAATAAAAAGTTTAAAGCGGTTTAAAAGTGGTGTGAATTATGTTTTCACACCCTTTTTAAGCGTCTTGGATGACGCTTGCTTAAATATAATGGAGGAAAAAGGTTACGATGGAAATCAAAGCGAAAGCGCGCCTTGATCGCCGCACCAAAAACTTGGCCAAACGTATCCGGCAAGGCGAGATTGCAATCCTTGATCATGCTGATTTGGATCAAGTATCCGCGGATTCACTCATTAAAGCCCGAGTCAGATTAGTAATTAACGCCAGCCCTTCCATTACCGGAAAATACCCCAATCCCGGTCCGGCGGTACTTTTAAAAGAAGGAATCGGTATTTTGGATAATGTCGGTCCGGAGATCTTTCAAAAAGTCCATGAAGGAGATATCATCGAAGTCAAAGATAATCAAATTTGGAAAAATGGTGTTTTTGTGGGGCAAGGTGTCGTTTTGGAACAGCATTCCGTAAACCGGCGCTTAAAGGAGATCCGGGGAAACCTGGTTGATGAATTGGATAAATTTCTCATTAATACACTGGAATATGCCTCCAAAGAAAAAGATTTGATTTTGGGAAACTTAAAAATACCGGATCCCGGAATTAAATTTGAGGGTAAACCGGTATTAGTGGTAGTGCGGGGCTACCGTTACCGCGAAGATTTAACCATTATCCGTTCTTACATCCATGATGTAAATCCGATTTTAATCGGAGTGGATGGCGGGGCTGACGCACTGCTTGAGTTTGGTTTCAAACCCCATTTGATTATGGGTGATATGGACAGTGTAACCGACGAAGCATTACGATGCGGTGCTACGCTCATCGTTCACGCTTATCCGGATGGTAGAGCGCCGGGCTTGGAACGGCTTGAAAAAATAAAACTTCCGGCGTTAATATTTCCGGCTCCCGGAACCAGCGAGGATATTGCTTTGCTGTTGGCTTATGAAAAAGGCGCAGATTTAATCGTGGCCGTCGGGACCCATTCCAATATGATCGATTTTTTGGAAAAGGGCCGGAAAGGTATGGGGAGCACTTTCTTAGTGCGCCTAAAAGTCGGTTCCATCCTGGTGGATGCCCGCGGTGTGAGCAAAATTTATCAAGGCCGGGTAAAGTTTAAATACTTGGCCTGGTTAATACTGGCTGGTATCTCCGTGATAATGATGGTTCTATATCAAATGCAATGGGCCCGGGATCTGCTGCGAACTTTATGGTTACAGGTAAAAATCTTAACTGGAATATGAATGTGGCCTAGAATTTAGGGTGTAGAGCGTAGGGTTTTAAGAGTATAAGTGTAATACATTTAAACTTTCACATTTCACACTCATACTTCAAACTTTACCCTTTACCCTTTTTAAAAGGGGGGTTAAAAAGATGATTGTCGAAATGCGTTATCATGTCGCCTCTTTAGTGGCGGTGTTTTTAGCGCTGGGCTTGGGGATAGTCCTCGGAGCCAATTTAGGGCGAAATGTTAACCTGCATATGGAGAAGCAGATCAATCGGCTCGAACAAATGTATCAAAAAAATCGGGTTGATTTACAAACTGCATTGCAAGCTAAAGAAAGTGAATTGGAGATCGCGGGTCAGTTTCAAAAGGCGATAATTCCCAATCTGATTGCCAACCGGTTATTGGGAAAACGAATCGCGATTATCCGGACGAATGATTCCATTCATTTTAAGTATGCAAAAGGACTCTATAATCTTTTACGCCAGGCCGGCGCGGAAGTAACATCGATTACTACAATAGCCAAAGTATTTAATACCAGTGATCCACAATTTAAAACAGAGTTGGCGGATGCGTTTAATATTACAATGCTTCAGGAAAAAGATATATTTCCGGCGGTGGCCGCCCGGATGATTCAAATCATCACCCAAGGCCAGGGTAGTTTTCAATTGACATATTTACAGAATAAAGAATTGGTCCAACTATGGGGTGACTACAATCGCGGCTATATCGACACCATTATCTTCTTCGGCGGTGGGATGACTCCGGAAAGCAATCATCAAGTGCAAATCGATCAGCCATTACTGGAGGCGGCGCGTAAAATTCCGGGTATGATGCTGGCCGGCGTGGAACCGAGTTTTTGTACCCAATCATATATGCGGGTTTATCAAATGAGATGTCAAGGAACTGTTGACGATATTGAAACATCTCCGGGAGAATTATCGGTGGTATTATTATTAGCCTCTGGAAAACGGGGCTTTTACGGCATTAAAGATACCGCCCGCAAGTTAATGCCGGATTTTTCACTGCCTTGATGGTGAAAATAGGGTTAAATCGGCGTATCGGGTATATATAAGAACTCGTAACTGGCAACGGAGAATTTAGAACTCATAACTTTTTAGAGGATGGGATTAGCGGTGGAAGATAAAGGAGTATTCGTTACAATCTTAGTTCCGGCTTACAATGAAGCCAAAAATATTCAGGCCACCATTCAAGCCATAAAAAACATTGGGAAAGTCGATCAAATCATTGTGGTTAACGACGGTTCCCAGGATGACACCAGTGCCCTGGCTAGACAAACCGGAGTTGAAGTTTATGATATGGCCAAGAATTCCGGAAAAGGCGGAGCCTTAAACCATGGCTTGAAGTATGCCAAGGGGGATATTATAGGACTCTTGGATGGAGATTTGGGAAAATCGGCGGGTGAAGCTGAAAAATTATTAATACCGATCCTCGAAAACAAAGCGGATATGACTATTGGAAGATTTCCAGCGGCTCAAAAACGGGGTGGTTTTGGGCTGGTCACCACATTGGCTAAGAAAGGGATCCGTTGGTACACCGGACTGGAAGTGGCCAGCCCCCTATCCGGGCAACGGGTAATGCGGCGGGTAGTGATTGATAAGATTAAATTGTTTGAATCCGGTTTCGGGGTGGAAGTCGGGCTAACCATCGATGTATTCCGGCTTGGATTCCGGGTGAAGGAGATTCCGGTGCAGATGACTCATGCGGAAACCGGACGGGATTTAGCGGGTTTTTTACACCGGGGGCGTCAATTTCTCGATGTTGCTATCGTATTAGCCAAACGTTTGATAAAGAGGTGACTTTTTTTGACTGAGGCTTTTGATACCATTAATGCGATTTTGTTGTTACTTGGCCGGTATTTATTGATTATGGTGGTTTCGTATTTGCTGGCGGCATTAACTTTTCCTTCGCTGCTCAATCTGTTTAACGAAGCGGGGCTTGTAAAACCCAATTATCGGGGCCAAAAAATTCCGGTTTCGGGTGGCGTGCTGTTTATTGTATTGATACCGGTAATCACTGCCATCGGAATCCTTTTTAAAGTGAAGACATTCACAACCCAGAACTCCTTCCTGTTTTTATTCGTATTGATCGCCATTGGTTTTATGGGTTTCTTTGACGATCAATTAAGTGTCCATGAAGTGAAAGGTTTTCGAGGGCATTTCCGAATGTTATTTGCGGAGAAGAAACTGACCTCCGGAGCTTTTAAGGCCATTTTTGGGGCCATCATCGCCTTGGTTTTCAGTTTTGGTACCGCCGAGTTTATCAAGGGGAATTGGCCGGTATGGACATTTATTATTAACTTTTTACTGGTGGCTTTGACCGCCAATACCATAAATATCTTCGATTTACGGCCGGGACGGGCGGGTAAAGTATATCTGTTGGGTTTCGTTTTGATTTTATTATTCAGCAGGGATTTTGAATCGTATATCAGTTTATTCATCCCGATTTTGGCCATCATGATTTACTATTTACCCTTTGACTTGAAGGGGAAAGTGATGCTGGGCGACAGCGGCTCCAATTTACTAGGGGCCTCTTTAGGGATTATGATGGCCTGGATGTTAAGTGACGCCGGTAAAATAGCGGCGTTGATCATCTTGATTGGCTTCCAATTGATTGCCGAGCGGTATTCGTTTACCAAAATCATTCAGCAATTTCGGGTATTACGATATTTTGACGAATTAGGCCGGGGGAAAGACATTTGAAATTTGGAGTCCATGTATCCATCGGAAAAGGTTTCAAAGGAGCAGTTAGCCAAGCTCGCAATTTAGGATGCGACGGTTTTCAGATTTTTGCCGGCAATCCCCGGGGATGGGCCCGGAACCCTTTACCAGATACCGAGGTCGCCGGGTTTATAAACGAACGGGAACAATATGGCTTCTGGCCGGTAATGGTTCATTTATCATACTTGCCCAATCTGGCCACCCCCGATCCGGAAATACACCAAAAATCATTTACCGCCCTGTGCGAGGATTTCCGGCGGGCCAACCGGTTGGGCGCCGACTTTTTCGTGTTCCATCCCGGGAAATCCAAAGAACGGGAACCTGGAATCACCCGGATCATTCAAGCGGTGAATCTGGCGTTGGAGCAGGTAAAAGGTTCCACCATTTTGTTATTCGAAAATCAAGCCGGGGCAGGGGGCGATATTGCCGCCGATTTTCAAGATCTGGGGCAACTTTTGAAAGGAATGAAGGAGCCCGACCGGGTGGGAGTTTGTTTTGATACTTGTCATGCTTTCGCCGCCGGTTACGATCTGCGTTCCACCGCCGCCTGGGAACAGACCATGGCCGAATTTGAACGCTGGGTGGGGCTTTCCTATTTGAAAATCTTCCATCTGAATGACGCCATGGGGACTTTGGGTTCTCATCTCGACCGGCATCAACATATTGGCCAAGGCGCCATTGGACTGGCCGGTTTTGAATCCCTGGTCAACAACCCCCGGTTGAATTGTTTACCCGGCATCCTGGAAACCCCCCAAGCAACTCCCGAAGATGATGTGAGGAACTTAAAAGTGTTAAGAGATTTAACTCGAAAATAGATATTTTTATTTTTTTATTCCTGGTTGTGCCTTGCAGGCATGGATGGCTAGTCCGCAAATAGAAGTGATATATAAGGAGAATGATTTTGAAAGAAGTATCCATATACACCGACGGCGCCTGTTCCGGAAATCCGGGTCCGGGGGGCTGGGGGGCGATTTTGATTTATCAAGGGACGGAAAAAGAGATCTCCGGCAGTGAACCGAATACCACCAACCAGCGTATGGAATTACGAGCGGCCATTGAAGCTTTGAGTTCGCTTAAAGTTCCCTGCAAAGTGAAGCTATATTCCGACAGCGCTTATTTAATCAATGCTTTCAACCAGAACTGGATTAGAAATTGGCAGCGGAACGGCTGGCTGAATTCTCAAAAAAAGCCGGTGGAAAATCAGGATTTGTGGCATAACTTGGTTCAACTTAATCAAATCCACCAAATTGAATGGTTAAAGGTACCCGGGCATCGGGATAATGTTTATAACAATCGCTGCGACATGTTGGCAAGGCGGATGAGCACCGGCGCAAATCATTAGGGCATGGTTTCGCTTCAAATTTTTCTGATGAATTATTATGCCTTTAAATATCCTCTTGACAAGTATGAGCTTTCTATTATATATTTAAATTAACTTTTATCAAAATTATACTTTACTGAGCAAGCCGTATGTTTGTATACTAAATTTCATTTTTTTGGATTTTACTTTGATGTATATTTAGTATGAAACATATTGGCCGGGCCTTTTTCGGCAGCGGATTTGTACGCGAATGCGGCGCCCGTGGGACATATTGTTCCACGGGTTTATTTATTATGGGAGGGATTTGGATGAGTAACGAAAAGCAAAAAGTGGCCTTGAGCTCGGTGCTGGCGGCGGTGTTTCTAACTTCAATCAAGATCATCGTCGGCATATCTACCGGAAGCTTGGGGGTTTTATCGGAAGCGGCTCATTCAACCCTTGATCTGGGCGCTGCCTTGGTTACTTTGTTTGCGGTCAGGATATCGGATAAACCGGCGGATAAGGATCATCATTACGGCCACGGGAAGATTGAAAGTTTTTCGGCGTTGATTGAAACATTATTATTGCTTCTTACATGTATTTGGATCATTAATGAGGCGGTTCAAAAGCTCTTTTTCGGTAAATCGATGGAGGTTACGGGAACTTTCTGGGGTATCGTCATTATGGCAATATCAATCATCGTGGATGTTTCCCGGTCGCGCGCTTTAAAGCGAGTGGCGAAAAAATACGGCAGCCAGGCCTTGGAAGCCGATGCTCTTCATTTCAGCAGCGATATTGCTAGTTCTTCGGTAGTCATTGCCGGATTGATTTGTGTGGGAATCGGTGATTATTTTAATATTCATTTTTTGAATTATGGTGATCCCATCGCCGCGTTGGGAGTTTCCTTATTAGTGATTATTGTAAGTCTCCGGCTCGGTAAACGGACCATTGATGTGTTACTGGACACCGCGCCCAAGGGAATGGAAAACGATATCTTGCATGAGGTGAATAGCGTTAACGGGGTATTGGATGTATCGGGTGTCAGAATACGGCCGTCGGGCGCCAAGCTTTTTATCGACCTGAATATTGGAATTAGCCGCAATGAGAGCCACCGGGTGGTTCATTCGATTGTGGATGAGGTGAGGGATAAGATCCAAAACCGGATACCCGAAAGCGATATCGTCATCAGTACCTATCCGGTGATGGTGGCTGGTGAGGATCAGGAGGTTTACCGGGTCGTCAAGAAAGTGGTGGATCGCTTCCCGAACTGCGCTAATATTCATAATATCCATATTTACGAAGTGTGCGCCAAGAAATATATCGCAATTCACCTGGAAGTCAAGGAAATGATGAATCTGCGTGAATCCCACGAACTGTCGCATACCATTGGCAGGTTGATTCAGCAAGATTTAAGCGATGTGGAAGATGTGAGCGTCAATTTTGAGCATGTGAAGCAACAACAAATTTTGGCCCGGGATATTACGGCGGAAAGTCAGGGATTAATTGATACGATTGATTCACTGCTGAATAATTCCGAGCAACTGAATTGTCATGACATCAAGATATACAGTTCCGGCGAAAAACTTACGCTGTTCCTTCATTGTGAGGTCAACGAGGATTATGAACTGGACCGGATTGAGATCATTTCCAAGGAAATATCCAACCAGGTTAAAAATAACATTGCCAATATTGAAAATATCCATGTTCATTTGGAACCGATGAACTGTTAACCTTTTATAGAAGGAGGATTCATAATGAAACAATGGTTTCTTCTGATGTGTCTCTTAATTATCGTCAGCTTAATCATCATTTTGTTTTTATGCATTGGAACCGTACATGCTTATAGCATAAAGTATGGCGAATTTTCAGCCGATTTTGTTACCAGCGATGTGGATAAAACATCAACGGGCCGTATCTGGGTGAAAAGGGATCGAATCCGGCAGGAAGTGTCTGGCGCCGATGGTCCCTTAGTTTCTATTTACCGGTTTGATAAAATGGTGTTGTGGACCTTGATGCCGGGCAATAACTATATGGAGTTTAAGAACCCCATAGATCCCTCACTCCCGCAAAAGGATGATTTTCAGCGAGTGGTACTTGGCGCTGAAACCATTAACGGGTATCCTTGTGAAGTTGTCAAATATACTTACCGAAAAAAAGCGGATGGTATTTATGTGGTTTGGATTTCCCAAAAGTTAAATTACGCTATCAAGACGGAAACATTGGCCGCCAACCAACGGGTGATTGCCGCCACCGAATGTAAAAATATCCAGGAAGAAGCTTTAAGTGATGCTCAATTTGAGTTGCCGGCCGGGTACCGAAAGTTTTTGCTGTATAAAAAGAATTAGATACCGGCTTCCAGCCGGTTGTAATTGTAGTTTGAAGGGAATATATGTTAACCCCGGGATGAAAGATGGTCTGGGTTTTTTTTTATTGATTTGGTGGGGATTTGTTAGGTTCTTGCGGATATAAATCATATTTCCAGGAAATTGGCGGTTAAAAGTGGGGATGTTGATGCCGATGAATAGAATTGTGAAAACCATTTATAAAGTGGTGTATGTTTTGGAGTAATGATCCGGAAAACATTCTTGAGGGGGTTTATTATGAAATTGGGTAAAGGTATTCGGAAGATGTTCCCGGGGGCTACGGCGACCAATGTGGTATTGATGGTGATTGGCGTTGTTATGGCGGTGATCCCGTTGGCTCCGGGGTTGAAAAGTTCGGTGGCTTTATTGCTTACCGGTTTGGGTTCAGCGGCTTTTTTGGCAGGGTTTATGGGACTGGTTAACGTCACGATTCTCTCCGAGGAATACCGGCGGTTAACGGATCAGCCCTTTGACCAGTTAATGTTGCTCTCCAAAATTCAGACTGCGGGCATTATCGATGTGTTCCGGAACCGGTTGGAAGGGAACTCGAAAATATTGGAGTCTTTGGCGGAGGAAAACTCGCATTTTTTTGTGGTGGGTTCATCCTTGAAGGGCTTATTCGGGGTGGCCTTTGATGAAGAGGACGAGTACTCCGAAGTCTGGCGGGCAATAAAAGAAGCATTACAGCGTAAAGTTAAAATCAATATCATAATGACCAATCCGGGAGTGGCCCATTATCGTTCCAGAGCCGAAGGCCGTCCGGAAGGCGCTATCCAATCCGAGATTATCGAAAATTTGATTTATCTGATTATGTATAAGATGGAGAACCCGAAACTGGCCGATTATATTAAAATCAAACTCTATAACGGTCCCCCGACCATGTTTATCATGGGAACTACCCGCAGAATGCTGGTGAATCCTTATCCCTACTATACCACTGCCAGTAGTTCCTTTTCATTTTTGATCGAAGGCGGTTCGCCCATGTTCGCGGGATACTATCATTCCCATTACCGGGCAGTCTGGCTGGATGCCGGCGCCACCGTTGAGATCAATGATGATCCGAAGGAAGCGGCCAAGCAGATTCAGGAATTGATTAATATGACCAATCATGACAAGAATACGCTGATCATCCCGGATGAGAGCAAACGGAATTCCATGTTGCAGACGGTGTTTTCGATATTGAAGAATTAGGTCCGGCTGTTTGGTTGCTTCCGCTTGAAAAAGAAATCGTATTTGAATAACCTGTAAAATCGAGTAAATTAAAAAAAGAGGCTATGCCTCTTTTTTTTGACT
>JAEZJQ010000102.1 GCA_023436305.1 Bacillota bacterium | reverse complement strand
TGTCAATGAGACATTCCGTTATGTGATTTTTACTTATCGGTTTGTCAATGGGACATTCCGTTATGTGATTTTTACTTATCAGTTTGTCAATGGGACATTCCGTTATGTGATTTTTACTTATCGGTTTGTCAATGAGACATTCCGTTATGTGATTTTTATATATCGATTTGTCAATGAGACATTCCGTTATATGTTTTTTACATATCGGTTTGTGAATGAGACATTCCGTTATGTGATTTTTACTTATTTTTAATTCCCTTACCGCGAAGGATGATGGTTACCCTTTCCCAAGGGCACAGGGATCAAAATAGGCGATCAAATTCACATCCAAATTGTCTCTATCACCAAAACTTTGAATAATCAAAACCGGCTTCGATTCCCATTCGTTTTCCGGATTAGACGCGTTAATACCGATTTCCGTGATTTCTTTCCGCATAATCCATATTGTTTCCCCGCTATACTTAAATTTTGGATGTCTATGGATTAAAATCCCAATTGGATTTAGCGTAAGCTTCGCCAGCCATTTCATTCGCAAATGAAGCCCGGGCTTGGGCATCAAGCTTCATTCCCTTAGCGAGACACCAGGCTGGAAATGTATTGGGATAAAGGTAGATGCGAAACACCGTAAAGCCGTTTTTCTTCAAGTATTTCTCCATCTTCTCCGCCGCGGCAAGCCAGCCTTTATAGGTTTCCTGGAGAACATCTCTATCCGTGAATAATTTTCGACATTTCAGATAGTCTTCGGGCCGGTACCAGGGGATGCCGGCAATAGTTTTGCTCATTTGGAATACCTCTTATTGTAAATCATTAATGAAGATGAACGCTTTGGAAATGGATGACGGTTTCACAAGCATTCCCAGGATCGAGCAGCCAATCTTACAACAGGGATATTTGTTCCGCATCAACATACCTCAACATGTCCTCCTCCTCTTCAACCCGTACATCCTTAACAACCACTCTCATCCGGCCATCCTGAAGAATATCTTGATTTAAGAGATAACTTACTCCGAATCTTGAAGTAATTTCCCGCGGAATTCGGTGCCCGGGAGCAATCAGTTGAATATCGTTCTGTTTCATGATTTTAAACATAGGGTCCCATAAATAAACAGCGGAGGTTGCGCCAAAGGGATTATCCGCAATAATTACCTTCTCGGTTCGTAAAGAGGTGTTGGTGATGGAAAGCATTCTGATAAACGAAATCAAACAGGCGGCGAAAATAAAGTACAGAGAATTGTTCTGCCCTTCGGAACCAATGGCATGCTCCCAGCGGTAGAACCTGGAATTCTCCGGAATACTCTTTAATTCAATCATATTGATCCGCCTGCCGTAAACCTCAATCCTGGAAAGGGACTCGAGCTTCCGTAGATGGCCCAGTACCAGTTCAGCCTGTTGAATGCACCGGCGGATAAAATCCTGCTGATAGCTTTCCAGCTTCAGGATATCATTGTTGATTTTATCCATCTGTTCTTCAATGTTGGCGATATATTCGGCGAAAGCCTCTTTTCGGATAAAACACTGGTTTGCGCTAATGGGCTTACTTATTTTACCCAGTTCTTCCAGCGGTTCATGGATGACAAAAGCGGCTGTTTCCGTATGGATGGTTTTTATCCGATCTTCCCACTTGGCGCACTGCTCTCGAATATCTGTTAAGAAGCGGTGGTATTCTTTTTCAAACTGCCTGAAATCCTTTGTCTCAACCGCTATCACTCCATCGTTTGCAACCTCTTCCCTTTCCATAAATGCGTCTAACGGGATAAAGACTAACCGTATCAAAGTACCGTGGAATACGGTAATATTAGCGAATAACTTGGCAAAGTCACTTTCCGCCAAGGTTGAACCAATGACCAGCATTGAGATGGGTGTAGTCATTGATCCGACCAAATCCATAGCCCGGTAAACCGGGAAAGGCAATTTAATTGAAAAGATAAACAGGATTAATCCAAGAAATATCGCAATGATACCCGGACATTTTACCCCGAATAACCATGGGCGAAATACTTTAACTTCGTTGGCCCGATAATTAATAAATATTGATTTATATTTCAATGGGTTCGCTTGAAATCCTGCTTCCATTCCACAAGATACTTTAAACCGCCAGGCGATAGAGGTATCACCATTACCTGGTGATGTATCATCATTGTCTGGTGATAAAGCATCATTAATGGATGATGAAGACTCAGAGTTTGTTGATGTAGCGCCATTATTATATAATGCAGCGCCAAACGGCAATTCCTCCTTTACCCGGGCGTTGGCTTGCCGGGTGCCTCACTGGGGCCGTTTCGTTGATTTGAATTGGCATTCATGATGATAAAATGCCGTATTTCACCGTGAAATGGATTCAGCGGGGGTACAGATGACTTCAGTGGGGGTTGAACCGCAAGCAGCAAAAGGCCATCCGGATTATATGAAAAGAACTGGAGTGAGGTATGAAAAAACTAATCAGATTGGCTTATTTGTGATTGGCTCGATAAACATGGGACAAAACGGATTCATCCAGCGAACTTAAAAGTCAATGTGTAATAGGTGTATTCTTAATATTGCGTTATAACAAATATATATAGATAATTTCATATTGCATTTTAAAATGGATATGTTTATAATTGAGATTGTTGTGAAATTCATTTGTAATTTATGTATTTCTCAGACGATTATGGAGGGAGGTGAATCAGTTCAGTTTGTGCGAGAAAACTGTATACCTTAGCCTTGTAATCTTTATAATGTCTACATATAAAGGAACATAGGAGTCTGTGCGGTTAATCGTTTTTTGAAGCTTATTTAGTATCAAGTGACATATTCTGATACAACGCATAGTGGTCTATCGTTACTAAAAAGTGTTACACGCACAGACTCCTAAAGCCGGGAAGCTTGTATAAGGTTTCCGGGAGGACGAACTAGGCTTGTCACATAAAGCCGTTCAGGCTTGTATAACAAAATAATGTTCAATCGCATGAATTAAAAGTTATACAGTTCTCTCGATGGAGAAGTCAAAGAGATAAAAAAGGAGAATATAATATGAAATTGTTTCGAAAAGCGCTAGTTCTGTTTATATTGTTGGCATTATCGATTAGTACTATGGTTTTTGCAGAAACTTCGATAATGAGTGGCGATGTGCTAAACGGACAGTCAAAAGCCGCTGCTAAAAGTTATGTTTACCGTCTGGAACCCGAGTGCGCTCCCGGCAAATGTCTAGACGTTCAATGGGCTGCTAATGCCGACGGTACCCCGGTTTGGCTCTGGCCAACCATTAACACTTATGCCCAGTTATGGTGGTTTTACTACCAGTCTGACGGTACTTATAAAATCGTACCGCAATGCGGTATCAGTACCCCCGGTGTTACCCGGTGCCTTGATGTTAGCGGTGGCGGCAGCGCTGACGGGACCGCAGTGCAAATCTGGACTGATAATGGTTCGGCGGCCCAACGATGGAATTTATATTATATGGATAATGGATATTATGAAATTGAGCCCGCGTGCGCTCCCGGCATGCGCCTGGATGTTCAATGGTCCGGCAGCGCCGACCAGACTCCTATTTGGATTTGGACCCGCAACGGCGGTTCCGCCCAACGTTGGAAAATAGTAGCAATTGACCCGCTGTCATATTATACCACTTGTGTCAATGACGGCCTGAATCCCAGTGACCGGGTTGCGTTTGAAAACCAATTCAATGCGTTAGGTTATACCAATTATGGTTACAATACCGACGTCTCTGCTACCAGTTTAAATACCTTACTGGGAGGGACTTATACCACTCTTTATCATACCGGCCATGGATATAATAGTGGTATCAATACATCGTCGGGAGGATCTTTGAGTGTCGGTAACGTAACCTCGATAAATGTCCAGAACTTCATTTGCGCTACTTGCTTAACCTTAACCAGTACGGCTTGGACAAGCAAGATGGGAACCAATTGCCAGAATGTTCTGGGATATACCAACCTTAGCTGGGATTATCCCACGGATGACAATGTTGTGGAAAGATTAGCCAATGTGCTACGCGGTGGCTGGAGTTATATTCAAGCCTGGTACAATGCTAATGTCGCAGAGAGTTCATTGGCAGACCGTTGGTGCGGCTATGTCCGGGAAGGTTCCAGTATTGTTGAATACTCAGCCCGTACCGGTAATAATCCCAAATCCGCGGCATCCCTGCCGATGGAATCATTGACCCCGGCGGGTAATGTTAAAGCGGCAACCAACTTATTATCGGATGAACGCACCTTTAATGCTCAATTTAGCAAGATTCTCAATTCGGATATCTTCTTAAACGGCGATCGGGAAGGTAAATCAGAGTTTTATCAAGTCAAATCGCCCGGATTTCTAGAGAAAACTCCGATGAGCGAAGCGGAAGCCGTCGCGATAGCCCAGGTATGGCTTGGAAATAACTTGCCTTCTGACGCCAAACTCGACAAGGTAACCGCGATTGAAACCGCCGTAGATAACCAGGCCAAACAGGTAGTCGGCTACATCGTCAGATATATCCGTCAAATGGACGGTCTGTCGTTTAGGACTAACGGAGTTGATGATCATATTGCCTTACTGGTGAACGGCAATTCAGTAATTGCCATGTCCCAAGTTTGGCCGGAAATTAAGCTTAGCGTTAAGGCATATACCAGTCCTAAAGCGAATATTTTAAGTGTATCGAAGGTTATCAAGTTAGCCGGCGCCCAAATCGCCACTATTGCTAAAAGTGATAGCCCGATCGAAATAATCGACGTAACGCCTTGTTATGGCATAATCAAGAACGGAGTCGTTCCAGCTTATGAGCTGTTAACCTCCCAAGGCCCCAGTATTATCGTGGATGCCACCACTGCCCGGTTAATCAATTAAGTTCAGTCCAAAAACCGGTTTAAAAAAAGTCAATGCCGGTAATCGGCATTGACTTTTTTAATGTTCTCCTTAATCCTTTAGCGATACCGTAGAATTCATTCCAATTCAATTCGGCTTTATTGGGCGTTAGATGTTCTTCTTTCAAGTGCGAATTCTTTCCAAGTTTGAATTTGTTTTCGCTTTTTCGCATCCATATTCCAAGGCTTCTTCCATTACTTTAAGACTTTCCGGGCCGATAGCTCCGGCAGTTTTCAGTAAATCACGAAGAGTTTACCCAAAATCCAATACTGTTTCACATCATTAGTACTTGTATTAGAATACGAAATAATTTTATTCATTGGAGGATGATGTAGAATGCGGCCTTACCCCGAACATAAAGATTTAACTGCCAATGGAATTAACGATAGAGGATTTGAAGATATTTTTATAAACGCTGTCATCGATGCCAATGTACGTATGGATGATGGAAAAGATCCTCGATATAATTGGAAAGATCACTATCAATGGAATGCAAGCAATTATTCAAATGAGCAATTCAATAAAGCTGTATATGCATGGAATAACGGTAATAAACTTGATGCCGCGGAACATCTTGGCCGAAGTCTTCATGCGAAGCAAGATTCTAACGCGCATGTTGGGTTGGCCGCTTATATCCCCCATGGTTGGATGAACTGGGTGGATGAACGTTTGCACGGACTATTGGGTATTAAAAACCCTGACCGTAAAGAAAATAACCCAAAGGGATATGCTAAGGCTCAAAAGGATACCAATGATTTATTCGATAAGTTTGATAAAGCCACTGGAAGAAAATAACATTCCACAAGATACTTTAAACCGCCCAGGCGGTAACGGTAGATAGTTTAAAAACTCTTTTTAATATAGCAAATCTTTGGTCCAATTCACCGGATTATTGAGAATCATTTTACCGTTTTTGACTTTGACATTATTCCTTTTTCCAAGTTATTCTCATTAATATCGTCAGATTCCCAATTTCATTCCCGGCCAGTGCATTAATCGTTTTAACAATCGGTAATATGATCACCAAATTTGTACAATCAATCGGATTAGTTAGTCCTTCAGCGCTCTTACTTCCTTGACATTCACGACCCATAAGGCAATGATAAACATGATGGCGGCCACACCGCCGAACAAGAGCGACATTGAAACCCTCTGCGCCAGAAATCCCGCTATCAAATATCCCAAAGACATCGCCACAGTCGTGAACGAGGACTGTATGCCCCAAAACCTGCCACGGTATTGGTCCAGAGTATATTTTTGAAACAATACATTGAGCGGAATAAATATAAACGGAATTGCCAGCCCCAAAATCAATCCCGAGATAGTAAAAATGGCGGTTGTCTGCCAGTTGGCAAAAAGGGGCAAAAGCGAAGGTAGAAATACCGGGACTATCAACAATTGGCAGATGCTATAGGTCAATAACGCAATGAAGATGGAAGTCCTAAAATTTACACGCTTTAAAAAAAGGGGCGCCAGTAATGAACTTATGAATATGGAGATCCATCCCGAAGCCTGGGCTATGGCCAGTTGAAAAGGTTCTGCTTTCAAGATAACCTTGAATATATAGGGAAAAAACACCATTAAAACCGGAAAAGCGACGATACTGAATAAAGCATTAAAAACCGAGAGATTAAGCAGTAATTTGTTTTCTACAATATACCGGAAACCTTCTTGTAAATCCAGCAAAGTCTTTTTTACGGACAAGACAAATGATACCTTATCTGACGGAGACGCTTTTTCCAAGACCGGTATCGCGACCTTCGCCTCCATGAATCCCGATATTAGATAAGAGACGCCATTGATCATGAAAATGGCGAACACGCCGATCAGGTTATAGAGTACTCCGCTGACAATCAGTCCGGCAGCAGCGCAAAAACTCCCCGAGAAATTATTCAGCGATGTGGCCTGGGTCAATTGCTCTTCCGCCACAATGTTGGGTATGATTGCTCCGGCGGCCGGGCCGAACACCGATCCGCAGAAACCCAGGAAAATGGCGCTGACATAAAGCATCCATATTTGCAACATATGATAATATGATAATAAAGCAACCAGCAAGACCAATATACCGCGAACCGCGTCCATCCATACCATTATTTTTTTCCGGTTCAGCCGGTCGGCGATAATTCCGCCAAATGGAGCCACCAGAGCCACGACCAGGGTATCGATAACCAGGAAGAGCGCCATCTGCAGGCTTGATTTTGTGATATCCAGGACATACCACCCTAGAGCGAATCCGTATACCTGGTCGCCCAACTGGGAGATAATTTTTCCATAAAATAAAAGCATGAAATTCCGGTTCAATAATACATTTGAAGATACTTTCCTCGGGGATACGTTTATTATCGTTTGCATTGATTCTCCTTTATCATTTTTGTTAGTTCCGTTATCTCACCACGGCAGGACGCCACGACCATTCCATAACTTCATCTCGGCAGTTGAAGATTCTCTTGCCGGCCGTTCAATCAGGAAGCCAATTTCCGGACGGGTGATGTAGCGCCATTGCTTGGCGCTTTATCGCCATTGCCTGGTGATGTATCACCATTACCTGGTGATGAAGCATCATTAATGGATGATGAAGACTCAAAGTTTATTGATGTAGCATCATTATTATATAATGTAGCACCAAAGTTCGATAGTGTAGACTCAAAATCGGACGATGTAGACTCAACGCCAGGTGATGAAGACTCACTTTTATGTGATGTAGAACCATTATTATTTGATGTAGACTCATTAACGGTTGATGTAGCACCAAAATTGAATGATGTAGACTCAAAATCAGGTGATGAAGCACCAAATAGTTGTTTCAAAGACTCAAACTAGAAGGTTAAAGACGGGAGTGTAAAATATACGCCGGGCTGGGAATAATCGTAGCCATTGATACAAAATCGCCTTTTGATTATCAGGCAGCTTTTGTTCGATATAAGCCACAAATGATTTCTTTTAATATCTTCCGGATAGCCACCGGGATATTCCGTTATGTGATTTTTACTTATACTCCATTATGAATAACTTCCCCAAATAAACAACGTTTGTCTCTGGTGCAAATAGTAATAAAATACCATCCGGGAGTGGAATAATCCCATCCCTTCATCCGGGCTGAAGGTATCCGGTACTTATTTTTGAACAATAACGAATCATCACCCATTGGCAAGCTCCGCATTTAATTCTCTAAAAATTTGCCGCGCTTTTAAAAGGTTTATGAACCAATTGATTACCAATTAATTACGTTATCGGACTATTAAAAATATAATTAATATCATTTTGTTTCAGGCACATTTTCAAAAAAATTCAATTTACAAATCGGGACAACAAAAGAGAGGATATAAATTTTTTATTGTGCTAAACTCAAAAAGAAGGCAAGGAGATGATGAGATGGAGTGGTTACGACAATTAAGCCAGGCAATTGCTTATATCGAGGACAATCTGGCAGACGATATTTCCTTTGATGAAGCCGCAAAAATCGCTTGTTGTTCACCATACTATTTCCAACGCATGTTCTCTTACGTCGCAGGTATTCCCTTGTCCGAATATATCCGCCGCAGGCGCATGACAGCGGCAGCTTTTGAATTGCAGACAAGTGATATGAAAGTGATGGACATCGGGTTGAAATACGGGTATGGGTCACCGACATCATTCAACCGCGCGTTTCAAAGTGTGCATGGTGTTGCTCCAACGGCGGCGCGAATTGAGGGAACACCATTAAACGCTTATCCTCGCATTAGTTTTTCAATCGCCGTTACCGGTGGTGAAAACATGAAGTATCGAGTGGAAAAGAAAGATCCGATCCGCATTGTCGGAGTGAGAACCGCTTTACAAGAAGATGTTGAACGTAATTTTGAGATAGCGCCGAAGTTTTGGGAATCTACTTTAAACGATCAATCTTTCTCACAAATTTGCGGATTGACGAATCAAGTTCCCGCTGGCGTTTTAGGAGTCTCCGCATATCAAGGCCCCGAAGAAATTTATTATTATATTGCCGCCGCAACGGATAAGAATGTTCCGGAAAATATGTTTGAATATCAAATACCCGCGGCTACCTGGGTGATCTTTGAATGTTACGGCCATTACCCCGCTTCAATCCAGACGGTATTCAAACGATTTTTTACCGAATGGCTTCCGTTTTCCGGCTACGAATATGCCGGGCTGCCGGACATTGAAGTTTACCCCGTGAGCAGCCAGAGAATCGAAACCGGAAAATCAGAAGTCTGGATTGCCGTAAAAAAACCGCATGATTGAAATGTATTATAAATCCATAAAGGAGGTATTGTTTTGGAAGCAATTTTAATCAATAATCTGACCAAAATTTATCGGGATGGAACAAAAGCTCTTGATAATTTGAGTATGACTGTAAAAGAGGGAGAAATATTTACCTTACTCGGACAAAACGGCGCCGGAAAAACTACACTGATCAATACCCTCACCACCTACTTAACACCGGCTTCCGGTTCGGTAAAAGTTTTTGGAAAAGACTTACGCCGGGAACCTGCTTTTGTAAGAAAACAGATTGCTTGTGTGGCCCAGAAAAATTCCATCGATAACCATTTATCATTCATGGAAAACATGTTATTTCAAAGCAGGCTCTATAAACTGGATAAAAGAACGGCGGCTCAAAGAATCGCTGAACTTATCGATTCTTTTGGACTCAAAGAATTTGCGAATCAACGGGTTTTTACTTTTTCGGGAGGAATGAAACGCCGTCTTGATATTGCCATGAGCATGGTTTCCCACCCAAAGATATTATTTCTGGATGAGCCAACGGTTGCCTTGGATGTTGAGTCCCGAAAAGCAGTCTGGGAAATTATCGAAAAGATCCGTAACGATTACGGGACGACGGTTTTTATGACAACGCATTATTTGGAGGAAGCGGAAGATTTAAGTGATACAATTTGTATCCTTAAAGACGGCCACGAACTTGTGCAGGATACGCCGGAAAATTTGCGCAAAATTACCCGGCAAAATTTGATCCAAGTTACCTTAAATACTCCCACTGATACACAATCTCTTGAACTGTTGCTATCAAAACAGCCCTTTGTATTATCCATTCATAGCCGGAATAGTACCGTCACCGTGGCCGTAAAAGATAAGGAACATGGCCTGTTATCCATCAACAGGATTTTAATCGATAATTCCATTCCATATCGTGCCATTGGAATGATTGAACCAAGCCTTGAAAATGTATTTTTAACCCTGACACATGAAGCACGAAAGGGGGCTTAACCGTGGAAACTATCAATATTTTTTGGCGCAATTTAAAATGGCGTTTCCAAAATCCGATTACAATTGTTATGACACTGATCCAACCGCTTATTTGGCTGTTACTTTATAGTACCATCTTTGCCAACAGCATGGAGGAAAACTATACGGCTTTCATTTTAGCCGGCATATTAGTATTAGTCGTATTTTCCAGCGCCGGCAGCAGTGGAGCTTCAAACTATTTCAGCAAAATCGATGGCAGTTTTTATCGGATTCATATTTCACCTGTGAAACGTAGCTCGATAGTGATGGGACACATCTTCGACGCCGCTGTTCTTTCCTTTACTGAAATAACGGTTTTACTTATCATATCATACCTTATGTCCGTTCATATCGCTACCGGATTGATTGGCTTGATATTGATTGCTTTATTGCTATTTATCACCGTGTTTTTTGTGGCAAGTCTATCGTATGTGTTAAGCCTGCTACTACCGAACGAAAATGTTTTTCACACGGTCATGAACACCTTTGTACTTCCTATTTTCTTTGTAAGCACGGCATTGATACCCTATGATAACATCCCGGATAATTTCCGGTTTATCGTATCCATCAATCCGTTTACTCATGTGATTAACAGTTTACGAAACTTTATTCTAAACCCTACGATCGATTGGCAACAATACGGATTTGCCGTTACTTTAATGCTGGTATTCGGAGCTATCTTTTTTATACTCTCTATCAAGCGGTTACAACAGGATGGCAGGTAAGCCCCACCCCCACCAAAAAACGGCCCCCAACCCATGGGTGGCCGTCATCCTATAACTTATTCCGCGACTTCAACTCCAAATATTTATTAATCAACGGTCCGGTCAGCTCATGGGGCAACACATCCAGCACATTGACATTATAATGTTTCAGCTTGGAAATCGCTTTATTTCGCTGCAGCAGCATTTCCCGGCCGGCCGCTTTCACGTATAAATCATCCGGATTCCCGATCTCCTGGTTGGCGGACATGGACAGGAGACTGTCCTGCATTAAAATGAACAGCACAAAATGCTTCCGCGACAGCCAATTAATCCTCCGTTTAAATAGTTCGTAATGAATATCATCGATCATATCGGTGATCACAATGATGAACGCCCGTTTCTTCTGGGTCTGTTCCAAATAATTAAACATCAGCGAATAATTGGACTCCACAAACTCCGGTTGCAGCTTGGCAACGAATTGCGTGATCTTCTTTAAACTGTCCCGTCCTTTCAAAGGCGGTGTTTTCCCGATGATCTTATCCGAGAAGGCCACGATACTCACCGTATCCCCCGCATTAAACGCAATATGAGCCAAAATCAGCAACGAGTTTATGGCATGATCCAGCGTATTCAAACCCTTCTGCTCCGCCGTCATCAGCCGGCCGCAATCCAGGGCGATAGTGATCTGATTGTTGGTCTCCATTTGAAACACTTTGGAGATGGGACGGTTTAACCGGGTACTCGCTTTCCAATCCAGCAGTTTGGAATCATCATCTTTTTGATAATCCCGTAACGATTCAAGTTCCGAACCGCTCCCCATCCAACGGGTTCTGTTAATCCCCATCTTATAATCCCGGTTGTTCTTGGAAAGTTTCAAATAGTGATTTAACTGCTTGATATCCGGATAAACATCAATGGTTTCATCAACGTTCCGCTTCCGGTCGAAATAAAAGAACCGGTATTTGGAATCAATCCGAAAGTGTAAAGTGTTGACGGCGAAACTCCCCCGGCGAGTGGGCCGCAGTAAAAAGGGTATTTCACGCTCCGTAAGGCCCGGCAACTCCATAAAATGATCCGGGGTCTGATCTTCGATCCAGTGGGGAAGCCCCAATTTTACGGCCAATCGCTGTTTCCGGCGGCTCAAATTGGCCAGCTTGACCGAAAACTCATTAACCCGCCCGATGGAAAACGGTTTTTTATTTTCGATAACCACCTCAAATTTCAAATCGGGCAGGGTGGCTACTATATCAAACAAGGCCACCACTAGAAAAAGGACATTACAACCAATCGCCACCGGAAAAAGGGGCGCAAATCGCAGCCCGGCGATATAAATAAACAGCGGTATTGCAAACAACACAATCAAACGGATCCGGGGTACCGGAATCATCGCGGCACCTCGATTTTTTCGAGAATCCGGCGCAGGAAATCATCGGCCTTCTCCCCCTCAATCTCCGCCTCCGGTTCGAGGGTGATCCGGTGGCGCAACACCGGCAGCACCATGTCCTTCACATCATCCGGCGTCACAAAGTTCCGGCCGTTTCCTAAGGCTCTGATCCGGGCCGTTTGAAACAAGGCCACACTCCCCCGGGGCGACGAACCTACTTCAATTCCGTTATAATCCCGGGTGGCGGCCACGATCCGGGTGATATAGTCAATGATTTTATCATCCACGGTGACGGTTTTGATAAACTCCTTAATGGCCTGAATATCATCCAGACTGATGATCTGCCGTAACCCGGCGCTCTGAATCCGATCCGCCGTAAATCCGGCCCGGTACGCTCGTAAGATGTCCTGTTCCTCCACCAGGGTGGGATAATCAATGAACAGCTTCATCAGAAAACGGTCTTTCTGGGCCTCCGGCAATGGGTAGGTCCCCTCCATCTCAATGGGATTCTGGGTGGCGAAACAGATAAAGAAATCGCCCAGCGGATAATCCACCCCGTCAATATTCACCGTCCGCTCCTGCATGGCCTGGAGCAGAGCCGATTGGGTCTTCGCCGGCGCCCGGTTAATCTCATCCGCCAGTAAAAGGTTGGTAAAGACCGGCCCCGTTTTGACCTGAAACTTGGAAGTTTCACTGTTAAACACCGTGGTCCCGATAATATCCGACGGCATCAAATCCGGCGTAAACTGAATCCGTTTAAACTTGGCCCCGATAATGGAGCACAAGCCATGAATCAAAAGCGTCTTTCCCAGTCCCGGCACGCCCTCCACCAGCACATGCCCTTCACTAAACAACCCGATTAAAATATGGTCGATCAAATCATCCTGCCCCTGAATCACCTTATGCAATTCCGAATGAATCCCTTGAAAAACTTCCGTAACTTGTTCCACCGTAAACTCCCTCAAGATCTCACTCCCCTTTTTTCAGTCCCAGTCCAATGTCCAAAGTCAATACTCTCATCCATCTCCGCCCAACCATAAACAATAGGGTCAGGTAGATAAAATTTCAAAATTCAAAACTATTTATTTCTACCCCTCAACTGTTTTAAAACCTTATCCTGGATCTTCGCCTTGTTATGCAAGCGGTTGGCGGTAATATGGGGGTCTTTGTTCAGGCTCTCCATGATCTGTTCCTCCGTGACGCCGGAATCATCCGGGCGCAAATGATCCTTGATTTTTTTGATGTCCCCGGGGGTGGGGGCGTCTTTCCACTCAAGTCCGGTGAGCTTGGTGAGCATATATTTGTAATACTCGCCATTGATCTCATCCACAATCCCCAAGGAGCCGGTTTTCTGATAAAAATGGCCGACGGCTTTTAAATGTTCAGATAAAGTCCGCCGGGCGTAGGGGTCCATTAACTGCGGATCTCCGAACCGTTTGCCCTGCCGGGCCATGAACAATACCATAATCCATAACAACTGCAAGGTAATGAACAGCAGTTTGTCCTTGAACAGCAAGGCCAATACCGGAATGGTTTTCGGGCCCCCCGACAAGTCATTCCGAAGGATATAAATCCGTTTTCCATAATAAGGCTGAAGCAGCCGGTTAAAAAAGAGCGCCGCTTTATCCTGCCGCAAGTATTCATTAGTCAACAAAGCGCTGTCGGATAAGACCCAAATCGAACCTAAGCCCCGAACGGTCTTATACAAAAACGGACCTTCCTTGGAATCCAGCAGAATATTTTTCGGATCCAAGTCACTATCCGGTAAAAAATGCTTGACATGCTTTCCCTTGAGTTTTAGAACCGGCTTACTACTGGATGGTCCGGCATTCCCGGCGCCCTGATAAACCGTTTTGACGCGGGAACTTGTCAATTCATTTGAACTTATCGGATCCAGATCCCCTTCGATGCCGGCAATCCATAACGTACCCCCGTTTTTCACCCATTGATCGCGGAGTTTGGTTAATTCCTTCTTGTTCCCGCCGTAATCAAAATAAATGATCAGCCCTCCCCTGGGGCTGGGTAACTGCCGTGGATAATGATCAATGATGGAATAGCCTAACTTTTTATACAACTTATGAAATAAATAATACGGATCCCGGTCCGGGGGGACACCGGCGGCGTCCTGGTTTAAGTTTGCCAGCAAGAAATAAAGCATCACCAAGACTAACCCGATGATACCTAAAACCGGTAATATATCTATTTTTTGCTTGGTTCTTCCTTGTTTCATATTTTCTCCCGGTACGGATTATAAAAAAGCGCTTTCAAAGGTTTCCAAGGCCCGGTTAAAATCCGCCTGGCTGATTTCGATGGCGCTAAAACCGGCGATTTCGGCGTAACCGGCAATAATGCAAAACGGTTGATAGAGGGTTTTATCGCCCGCCAGCTTCCGCTTGAGATCATTATTGGTGTATTTCCGATTCGACTCGGCGATAATGAGCTTTGTCAACAAATATTCAACCGTGGCTTTATGGAGCGATATTAACGCCTGCCGGTATTGTCCGGCCCGGGACTCTTCCTGAGCCCGCCGATATAACGTTACAAAGTGATTCGGAGGCAGCGCCTTCTCAGGTGCTGATAATTGTCCGGAAGATTGGCCATGGAACGATTTAGCCTGGAAATACGGCGCAATACTCCGGATGAGAAAATAAAGGCCAAGGAGTACGCCGATCCCCAAAAGGATCAGCAGTGGATAATGTAAAATTTGGGCCAAACTTTTCATTAACGAGTCAAGCCACTCACTATCCCAGGTAAAGGACTGGTTTTGCACTTTAAAAAGGGGATCTTCCCGTAAAATTTTGTGTAGCTCCCGGAGTACTTCCCTTTCTCCCGGTAGCTTGCCCGCCGAAAGTTCATCGGTGAAACGCAACACCCCGGACAGGGATTGAAAAAATAAACGATTGAAAATACTCATCATTCCACCCTTGTTGATTTCCGTCGCCGGATCATTTGTAAGCCGGGCCACAGAAAGAAATAGCCGCCGATTAAGATCAATGTGCCGAACGCCAGTCCGGCTTTGACGGCATAGGGCAGCAGGCTGGGCGAGATTATGCCTTCAATCATGGCCGCCATGAATAACAAACAAGCGCTGGCCGCCACCATGGTGAAAATATTCCGCCGTTGCAGCGCCAGCCAATCTTTCCGGTAATACCGGGTAGCTTTGATGATGGCGAAACCCAAAACCAATCCCGCGGCTCCGGCGATGATCAGGCCGCTTAATTCGGCCACGGTATGCGCCGTAATAAAGGTGACAAAGTTTTTGCCATAACCCAAACCCACTATATAGCCGCTGATCGCCCCCAATGTAATTCCATTGTAAATCAGAATATACATGGTGCCGACACCCAGCAATACCCCCAGGGCGAAACAACCGAAAGCTATCGATACATTGTTTTGGATATAGAAGGTCACCGCGAAATTCTTTGCGGTGAACGACCGTTCCTCACTGATTTCACTGCGATAAGACTCTTCCAGCTGATCAAGCAGCGCGGGCTGGACAATCATAGCCGCCGTGTCCGGATTTTGGTGGACCAGGGAAAAAGTCACCGCAAAGCTTCCTAAAAAAATAAGCGCCGCCAACACCACGAATATCCAGTTTTTAAGGATGGTAAAGGGGAGTTGCCGGTTGAAAAAATCCCGAATATCCGATTTTTTAACGGGCGGGAAACTGTAAAGAAACTTATGGGCCTGGCCAACCAGTTGGTTCAGATAATTCAGGACGTCCGGCGAAAGCTGCAGCATTTTGGCCTCGGCCAGATCGGCGCAAGTGAGCCGGAAAAGCCGGGGAAACATTTGGATATCCGCTTCCGATAACGTCCGGAATCCGTGGCGGTTAATCACGGTTAAGATATTATGCAACCGTTGCCATTGATCTTTTTTGGAGAGCACAAACCGTTCACTTTTGGTCTTATACTCCATGCCGCTTATATATCCTCTCTAAGAATACCAATGGATCCGTAATTATCTCTTCAATCCCGAGCCTCTTTCGAACTTGTTCCGCCAAATCGGCGGCGATCCGGATCTGTTTCGTTTCCGGCAACTTATAGCGCTCGTTTAAAAACCGCCGGATAATATACAGTTCATTCTCGCTTAACCGTTGTTTCACGGTAACGTACTCCGTTTCTTCCGGGCGGGGCGCCCGCGAGAAATGAACCTCAAAATCGGGAACGGCAAGGTTGTATTGGATCTCATTCACCACTATGGTATTGGCGATCATATCGCCCAGTCGCCGGCTTTTGGAGTCGATTAAGGCGATAAATCCGCCGGTGAGAGGAATGATCGGAAAGCCATCAACAACCCGTAAAAAATTCCGCAGGACAATGGTCTCCATATCCAACGAATCGCCATTATTGCGGATGACCCTGATCCGCATCAGCTTTTTGCCCGGAGATTGCCCTTCCATAATGATTTCAAACAGGACAAAGTAAAACCAGCGAATCAAAAAGATCATGATCATAAAAAAGGCGGCCGCCAAATTGGTTATATTCTTTTCGATATGCGTCCGCATGGAATAGCCGCCGATCACTAAAACCAGGATAATGAGCGCCACAATTAACACCTGGATGATTTCGTCGATGATATAGGCGGCGATCCGGGTCCCAATTTCCGCAATATGATAAGAAAATCTAATTTTTTCCGGGGTTTCGATAATGATATCTTTTTTTTTCTTCATCGGCCAAATGGCGGCATATTACGCTTCCACCGGGGTTTCAGGCTCCCCGGCCAGGGTAAATTGTTGGGCCAAATGTTCAATATTAAAACCTTCCTTTTCGATCCGCAAATTGAAATAGACCACTACCATGATACAGGATTGAACCGGAGCCGTAATCGCCGAGATTGCATACTGCAGATAAGTCAATAATTCGGTATCCAAGTGGATTAACCGGAGTAAGGCCAAAACGGATTGGTCAATACTTAAGGTAATGATCATCGCCACCAGAATGATTAAGAATACGGATCCCTTTTTTCCTTTGGTTAAGTTCCAACTCCGGTCCATGGATTCCCGAATCTTTCGTTTCTCAATAACCATTACTTCGGTGGCAACGCTGAAGCCAAGCGCAACGATAATTCCCGGTACGATTAACGCCAGGCAGCTGAAGAGAACCGCGAATCCAACCACGATGGAAAGGCCAATCACGGGAAATATATAAGGGAATATCGAGGTAATATTATTGTCCCGTCCGGTCGGATTACTTTCCAGGAATTTCTTCGAGACCAAATGAATGATATACGCCGATAAAAATCCTTGCACCACAATATTAAATACCACGGCTACCATCAGTTGCGCCAAGTAACTTCCAAGCCCGGATAGATCCGTGGGCGGACTTGTGGAATTGATAAACTTGTAGAATAATATGGTAGGTACTTGGCACAGTAGTGAAACAAGCACGAAGGCTATAAAATTGTTAAAATACAGGTTAAAACCTTTCCCGATGGTTTCCCCGAAGGAATATTGCCGTAATTCATAATTCATGAAATCATCCCCCATTAAATTAAGAATTTTCCCTTTTCATAAAACAGTTCTCCATCGGCGTAAATCCGGCCATTCCCGCGCATATCGCACAGCATGTCCCAGTGAATCATGGAACGGTTCTTGCCCCCGGCTTCCGGCATGGAATCGCCCAAGGCCATATGCACGGTGCCGCCGATCTTTTCATCAAACAACATATTGCGGGTGAACGTTTGAATCTGGTAGTTGGTTCCGATGGCGAATTCTCCGAAATAACGGGCGCCGTGGTCGGTTTGGAGCAGCGTTTTCAAGAGCTCCTCCCCTTTTTTGGCCGAGGCGGTAATCACTTTGCCATCCTTGATCTCCATATAAATCCCTTCAATGGCCTTGCCCATATAAATACCGGGAAAACTGAAGGTGACGAAACCATTGATGCTATTTTCCACCGGCGAGGTAAAGATCTCGCCATCCGGAAAATTCTTCTTCCCGCAACAGTTGATCCAGTTCCGTCCGGCCACATTCACCGTAAGGTCGGTATATTCACTCACCAGATGGATTTCTTTTTTCGTGTTTAAGTACTCCACCCATTTCTGCTGTAGTTTTTGAATCTTTTCCCATTCGGCCACCGGGTTTTCCGTATCCAACAAACCGGCGTGATAGACAAAATCCTGATATTCGGCCAGGCTCATCTCGGCTTCCTGGGCGTCGGCGTGGGTCGGGAACTGGGTGCCGCACCAACGCAAGGAACCATCACCCATCCGCTCCGAATAAATTTTGCGCCAACTGCTGTTGCCCTTCGTGGCCAGTTGAAGCTTCCGGGGTTCAATATTGGAATTGGCCTTGGTATTCCTAGTTCCCCAGGCGGTCAGCCAGACATCGGCTTTTTTCAGAACCGATTTTTGAATGATTTTCTCATGGAACAATTGCTCGTCATTGCCAAGTTTGAGCAGTTTCTCCTTAATTTGCGGCAAGTCCACCAAAACCTCCACATGGGCCCCGGCTTTGATGACGGCCTCCGCTACCGTCTCAATCCATTCCAACGCCACTTCTTCCGCCTGGATTAATACGAAATCGCCAGGTTTCACACCGGTTGAATAATGCACCAAAACTTCCGCCAGTTTCTTCAAACGTTCGTCGGCCATTTCGGAGATCCCCCTTTATGAAAAATAGTTGCGAGTTGTTACGAGTTGCGAGTCACGGGTCACGAGTTGCGAGTTCTGAGTTGCGGGTTTTGAATTCTGAGTTCTGAATTCTGACTTCTGTGTTCTGAGTTGCGGGTTGGAATGATGAACTTCGTATCGTTACATTTTTATTATTTGTATCTTAATATTCGGCTATATTGGTTTATATAATTATCTTGAAATATTAATTGGCTTCCTGAACGAATATTCCTTTACCATTTGAAAAATTTTTGTAATTTTTCCACGTCATTCGGTGGCTTGTTTCATAATACAATGTCTTTTAGCAGGAATGAAACCTTATTTGGCGAAAACGAATCACAATATTTTAGTTTTCCAAATTGGAGGTAAGGATGATGAAATTTACGGATCTGGTCAACCAGCGGCAAAGTGTACGTCAATATGCGGATCGCCCGGTGGAACGAGCTAAAATCGAACGGTGCCTTGAAGCGGCACGGCTAGCCCCTTCGGCTTGCAATTCACAGCCCTGGAAGTTTATTGTAGTCGATGATCCCGAACTCAAAAACAACATCGCCCAAAAGACCTTCGGCAAAGTGGTCTCCTTCAATCACTTTACCTTACAAGCCCCGGTATTGGTTCTGATTGTTTCCGAAAAGCCCAATTTATCGTCAAAAATCGGTGGAATTGTCAAAAAAAGACCTTTTTATCTCATTGATATCGGTATCGCCGCCATCCAATTCTGTTTTCAGGCCGTGGAAGAAGGTTTGGGCACCTGCATGTTAGGCTGGTTCAATGAAAAAGGGATTAAACGCCTCTTAAACATCCCGGCCACAAAGCGCGTGGATCTCATCATCACCCTGGGATATCCCCAATCCGATGAAATCCGTCCGAAAATTCGGAAAGAGTTTGACCAGGTTGTAAGTTATAACCGATATTAAGCAAATTGCAAATAAAAAAACTTAGTCCGCATTTTAAAATTGGAATCTTTAATCTGGAATCTTGAAAATGTATCGATCTATGATAAAATTGGAACTAAATTTTTAATATGATCGTTAATTCATTTCAGGAAAAGTTTAGTTTTTCTTGAAACGATATGGATCGTTTTGGAAAATTCGTTTCACCATGTAACATAATATTATCCGCAACGCGCGCGAAATCTGTTATCATTCCTATTATAATATCATACATTCAGGAGGTTATCGTATCATGGCGGAAGGTCTTTCGGCAATTAATGAAGCCATTAAAGCCCAGAGTGAATTTGTAAACAAGATGAAATCTCAGATTAGCCGGGTTATTGTCGGACAGGAAAAATTGCTGGACGGCTTGCTCATCGCTCTTCTGGCCAATGGCCATGTGCTCCTGGAAGGGGTTCCCGGACTGGCCAAGACCATGGCGGTAAAAAGTCTGGCCGCTTCCATCAAAGCCGACTTTCAACGGATCCAATTTACCCCGGATTTACTCCCGGCGGATTTGGTGGGTACCCTGATCTATAACCCCCAATCCGGCAGTTTTTCCACCAAAAAAGGCCCGGTTTTCGCCCAAATCATCCTGGCCGATGAAATCAACCGGGCGCCCGCCAAAGTGCAAAGCGCCTTGCTGGAAGCCATGGAGGAAAGGCAAGTCACTATTGGCGATAATACTTACCCATTACCGCAACCGTTTATGGTGCTGGCCACCCAGAATCCCCTTGAACAGCAAGGCACTTATCCATTGCCCGAGGCTCAATTGGACCGCTTCATGTTAAAACTCAAAGTCACTTATCCCAGTAAGGAAGAAGAACTGCTGATCATGGAACGGATGGCCCAAACCTCCCGGACGATGGACATCACCCCGGTGATCACTCCCGAGGAAATTTTGCGAGTCCGGCAAGTGGTGGATCAGATCTATATGGATGCCAAAATCAAGAATTATATCGTCGATCTGGTGGTAGCCACCCGGGAACCGGCCAAATACAATCTGGATATCGCCGATTATATCGAATTCGGAGCCTCTCCCCGCGCCACCATCAGTTTGGCTGTAGCCGCTAAAGCCTACGCGTTCATCCAGGGTCGCGGTTACGTAGTCCCCAACGATATTAAAATGATCGGGCCCGATATTATGCGCCACCGGATTATCATCACCTACGAAGCCGAAGCCAGCGAAGTCACGGTAGACGACATCATTAAGCGGGTCTTTGACGAGGTGGAAGTTCCTTAATTCGTTCATTGCTTCAAAACTATATCGAACTATTTCGAGCCCGTTTCAACGGGCTTACAATGATTTTAACCCGCCCCGGCCTAAAGTCCGGGGAGAAGAGGTGGATACGGTGCTCCCTAAGGAGATATTGCGAAAAGTTAAACGGATCCAGTTAAAAGTATCCCGGCTAAGCAATGACGTTATATCCGGTCACTATGTGAGCGCTTTTAAAGGGATGGGTATTGAATTCAATGAAGTGCGCCAGTATTTCCCGGGGGATGATATCCGGTCCATCGACTGGAATGTTACCGCCCGGGCCGGAGCCCCCTTCATAAAACGGTTTGTGGAGGAACGGGAATTAACGATGATGCTCATGGTCGATTTAAGCGCCTCTCAACGTTTTGGGACCGTGAACGTTTTAAAGAGCGATCTGGCAGCTGAAATCTCCGCTTTGCTCGCCTTTTTGGCCATTAAAAACAATGACAAGGTGGGCTTGTTAATTTTCAGCGATACTTGCGAACTCTACCTGCAACCCCAGAAAGGACGCCTCCACGTCTTGCGTGTAGTCCGGGAGATTTTAGGCTACCAGCCGTCCGGAGTAAAAACCAATATTCAGGAAGCCTTGAACTTTGTAAATAAAGTTATCAAGCACCGTAGTATTGTTTTTTTGATCTCTGATTTCCTGGATGACGGTTTTGAAAAAGCGCTGAAAAGTATTACCAAACATCACGATCTGATTGCTATCGACATCAATGATCCCCGGGAATATGAACTTCCCGCCGTGGGATTAATGGAACTGCAGGATGCCGAGACCAACTCCCGGGTGGTGATCGATACTTCATCCCCCATAGTCCGGGAAACCATCAAACGTAGCGCCACAGAACGCTCCCAACAAACCCTTCAGATTTTCAAACGGAACAAAGTGGATGTGGTTGAAGTATCTACCGGTGAATCTTATTTGGAACCCTTACAAAAGCTTTTTCTAAAACGCCAACGCCGGATCCATTAATTCGCTTATGGATTTATGTTTTATGTTACGCAATATGCCATATGTTAATACGCCCTATGCCAAATATGCATGACGGAGTCGAATATTATGGGAAAAAAAGAACGAAAATGGCTGATTCCTTTATTAATTGTCATTGCCGCCTTATTAGTGGTTGGATTGGTCCTTGTCGGGGTTTATTTTTGGATTCCCAAACCGCTCACCCTGAAGTCCGGGGAGATGATTCGGGGGAAAATCACTTTCGACGCCCCCGGGCCTTACTATATCGGCGATCCGATTCCGGTAACGATGAGTGTGGAGTCCCGAAACGGGGTTACCTATCCGCCTTTCGATTTGACGGAGGACAACTTCAAGCCCCTGGAAATCAAAGAAAGATCACCTTTAACGACCACCAAACTTCAAGGCGGACAAGTTCAAAAAATAAGTTTGCTGATGGTCTCCTGGCAATCCGGGAAATTTACTTTTCCGGCCATTAACCTTCCCTATAAAGATCCCGCCGGCCAATCGGGAACCGTCAAGCTGGCAGCCCGGAGCTTGAAGATTGATACCTTGTTGCCGAAAGATAAAAATGTCACCGAGCTGTTAAAGTTGGATGTGAAAGATTTGAAAGGTCCGGTGGGGATGCCGCCCCGTTACGATATTCTATGGTGGTCCCTGGCCGGGATTGCCTTAGTGGCATTGGGCTGGTTTCTATATCATCTTTTGCATAAGCGTTTTGCAAAGGAAACAGCAACCATTAACGGCGTCATCCCGCCCGAACCGGCTCACGTCATTGCTTTACGACGCCTGGACGCCATTCGTGCCACCGATTATTTAGCCAATGGAGATTTTAAGACGTTTTACAGCGAATTAAACGAATGCGCCCGGGAATATTTGGAGAACCGCTTTCAGATCCGGGCTTTGGAGATGACCACCGAGGAATTTTTAATCCATGTCAGCTCCAGCCGTTGTTTGAAACTGGAGTATGAACAGATCTTAAAAGAATTCATGAAATTCTCCGATCTGGTTAAGTTCGCCAAGCATTTGCCGATGATTGAGGAAGCGGACCATTCCCTTGAGATCATCCGCCAATTTATCGAAACCACCAAAGAATTACCGGTGGCTGAAACCGCAAGTGAACCGGTAACCACCGGAGAGATACCGGCGACCCGGATGACGGAAACTACGGAATAATCACCACAAAACGATGATAGGGAGCCGAGAGCATGATTGTTTTTCATGATCCGCTTTTTTTAATACTATTGATTCTCCCCCCTGTATTGCTATATTTTTTAAAGCGGCGCGTTCAGCCCGGAGCCATATTGTACTCCGATACATCGGCTTGTAACCGGGCGGCGGCCACCTGGAAAGTACGGGGGCAGGTGGCTTTGCCATGGATTGTCGCCATTGCCTTAATGATTCTCATCCTGGGCCTGGCCCGGCCCCAACTCGGTCTGAAGCAATCGCAAGTCCGCCGGGAAGGAATCGACATCGTTTTGGCCATCGACGCTTCTACCAGTATGCTGGCGGAGGATTTTCGGGGTGGTGGTTCCCTCAACAACCGGATGGAGGTTGTAAAAAAGGTGGCCGGTGATTTTATTCAACGGCGCCCCAATGACCGGATCGGAATCGTGGTCTTCGCAGGCAAACCCTATATCCTGGCTCCCATAACCTGGGATCACGGCTGGAGCACCAGCCGTTTAAAAGAGGTCAAGCCAGGCATGATTGAAGACGGCACCGCCATTGGATCAGGTTTGGCCACTTCCGTCAACCGCTTACGGGATTCAAAAGCCAAAAGCAAAGTCATTATTCTGTTAACCGACGGCATGAACAATGCCGGTCAAATCACCCCGGAAGCCGCCGCCGAAGCCGCCAGGGACATGGGGGTTATTGTTTATACCATTGGCGCCGGTTCCAAAGGCAATGTGCCTTATCCGGTGACGGATCAATACGGAAATAAACGTTATCAATTAATGAAAATCGATTTGGATGAAGCTTTGTTGCAAAAGATTGCCGGGATAACCAAGGGACGTTATTTCCGGGCCACCGACGCTAAATCTCTCGATCTGATCTTCACCCGCATTGATAAACTGGCCAAAACCATGATGGAGATGCCCCGTTATCAAGAATATATCGATTTATATCCGTACTTTCTCATTGCCGCTCTGATCCTTTTATTGGTTGAAACCGTTCTTGCCAATACCATACTCAGGAGACTGCCATGATCTTGATTAATCCCTGGTATAGCTTGTTATTTTTGATTCCAATATTGTTAATCATCTTTTATATCATGGCCCAGCGCCGCGCCAAGCGAGATCTGTCCCTCTTTGCCGAGGAACAACTGTTATCCAAAGTGGCGGATCTCACTGGCTGGAAATTACGGTCCCGACAAAAAATCTTGCGGATCATCGCTTGCTTCTTTTTGATCCTGGCATTAACCGGGCCGGGTTGGGGTTACCGCTGGCAGGAAGTTAAAACCAAAGGCCTGGAAATCATCATTGCTCTTGACACTTCTAAAAGCATGCTGGCCAATGATGTCAAACCCAATCGCCTGGAACGTTCCAAACTGGCGCTGAAGGATTTTCTGACCCGGATTTCCGGGAACAAAGTAGGGCTGGTGGCCTTCTCCGGCTCCAGCTTCTTACAATGTCCGTTAACGGTAGATTATAACGCTTTCAGCGAAGCGCTTGACGCGTTAAATGTATATACCATTCCCCGGGGCGGCACCGCCATCGGCCCGGCCATTGCCACCACCCGGAAGGCTTTTGAAGCTTCCGGCTCCGGAAGTAAGATTTTGGTAATCATCACCGATGGCGAAAACCATGAAGGCGATCCGGTATCCGCCGCCAAAGACGCCGCCCGGGAAGGGATCACCGTTTATACGGTGGGAATCGGCAGTCCGGAGGGAGAATTGGTGGTCGTCCAGGATGAAAACGGTAACGGCTCCTATCTAAAAGATAAACAAGGCAATGTGGTGAAATCCAGTTTGAATGAAGCTGTGCTGCAACAAATTGCCGAAGCCGGAAACGGCGCTTACGTAAAAGCCGGTGGTCCTTCACTTGGTTTGGACATATTATACACCACCCAATTTTCCAAATTTACCAAAACAGAAATTCGCAGTAAATGGCAGAAACAGCATCTGGACCGCTTTCAGATCCCGTTACTCATTGCCCTCATCCTGTTTCTTGCCGAATATGGCTTAAGTTTAACCACCGGATTAAGCGTCCGTAAAAAAGATCAAAGGAGTGTTACCGGTGAGAAAAGGAGTTAAAATCTTATTAATAATCGGCGGAATATTGGTATTACTGATCATCGCCTATCTGGTTTGGGGAAAAACCATCCGGATGGCTTATGCCAACCACCTCTTCAAACAGGGAAAAAACTCCGAAACGCTTAAAATTTATGAAGACATGGCGGTGGACGAACCAAAGTCTCCCTATACCCTTCATAACCGGGCCCTTGGATATTACCAGCAAGGAAATTACCAACTTTCCGGAGAAGAATTGCAAAAAGCGAACAAGTCCCTTGAGGATGGAAAGGTTAATTCCAAGGAGTTAACCCACCGATATCAATATCATCTGGGCAACTCCTTTTTTAAATTGGGTTCCAAAACCCAATCCGGCGGCCAATCCGGTTCGGAGGGCAATGATAACAATCCTTACGGCCAGGCTTTGGAAAGCTATAAAAAAGCGCTTGAAGCCAATCCCCGGGATCGGGATGCCAAATATAATTATGAGCTTGCCTTGCTGCATCTGAAGCAACCTAAACCTCAGCAGCAGCAACAGCCTAAACCCAATCCATCGCCGAAGCCAAACGAGGATTTGTTAAACGCCAATAAACAAGATGAGAAATATTTGCCATTGGTACCCATTCTCGAATCCCCGGTGGATAAAGACTGGTAAGATTTATTTTAAATTGAAGCTTCGCTTCAATATGATATAATGAATGAGTAACAATCCGAAATATAAGTTACAACCAATGATTATTGATTCAATGACCGGTTCATTGTGGCAAGGCAATGAATGATTACCATTCAGAAGGAGATTCGAAATCGAATGAAATGGCGGCTTTTTAAATATGCTGGGCTGATTCCGGCAATCCTTATATTGCTTGGAATCAATACTTCACCTGCTTTGGCGGCGGCTTCCGCGGCTTTGAGCATTGAAACCAATCAAATCACGGCCGGTGATATGGTCCAATTCAGCATTACCGTCACCGGATCTTCCTCGGCTCCCCAACCGGAGATCAAACAGCTGGATGGTTTGGAAATTAAGTACTTGGGGCCCATGTCCCAATTTCAGTTTATTAACGGCCGTACTTCCTCCAGTATAGCTCATAATTATGTGTTAACGGCCTTAAAACCGGGTAATTATACTCTCGGACCATTTGAGATCATGGACGGCCAAAACAAGTTGGCCACCAACGCCGTTCAACTAACCGTTACCAAAGGATCGTCCGGCAGCCAAAGCTCAAACGGCGGAAGAATGAATAATTCAGGCGATTCCGGGCAATCGGACTCCCAATTGTATTTTAATTTTAGCATTCCCAAAACCAAGTTTTATCTGGGTGAAAAAATTCCAGTCACTTTTCGGTTGTATGTCGGTGATGTCAGGCTCGGAGGGTCCATTGAGTCCCTTGTCATAAATCAGCCGCAAGTTGCGCTGGACAACATAAAAATTGCCGGCGAACAACAACAGTTAATCAATGGCCAAGTTTATCGTGTGGTTGAACTTACAGGAATATTATCTCCGGTGAAAACCGGCACCTTCACTTTGGGACCGGCCAAAATGGTTTTGCCGGTTATGGTCAGACGGCGTTCCGCATTTGATTTCTTTGATGATTATCAAAAACGGATGGTGGATTTGGACAGCAGAAATAAACCAACCGTTACCATATTGCCGCTTCCCACAGCCGGGCGGCCCGCTAATTTTTCCCAGGGAATCGGCCATTTTAAAATCAGCGCCTCCGCCGATCCCGCTGTTGTGAAGCAAGGCGATCCGATTACGATTCAAATGACGGTTTCCGGTACCGGTAATTTGCAATCAATTACCGCGCCACTCCTGGTTAATACCAGAGGGTTCAAGGTTTATGACCCGCAACGCAAAGAAACCTCCGACCGGGATGGCGCGCCAGCCAATCGGGTTACCTTTGAACAGGTATTGATTCCAATGGAAACAAGTATACAACAGATTGGCCCTCTGGCTTTGTCATATTTTGATCCGGACTCCGGCAGTTTCCGGCAGGCTACCGCAGCGGCCATTCCGATTACCGTCAAGCCCAATCCGAATTTTAACGCCGCCACGGTATTGGCCAGTTCCGGCGCCGGTACCGGCAATGAAGAGTTGGGACAAGATCTGATCTACATTAAAGATAATCCGGGCCAGTTACGATCCGCCCGTATACCACTCTACCTGGAACTTTGGTTTGAACTCCTACAGCTCTTGCCGCTTTTGGGACTGGCCGGCGCTTTTGTTTACCGGAAGCACCAAAAAATGTTATTGGCCGATACCCCGGAATCACGGGCTCTCCGGGCCGGTAACCAGGCCAGCCGCCGGTTGGCCACTGCCGGCGCGCTTAAGACCGCCGCCAAATATGATGAATTGTTGGAGGAATTGCATCTTACCCTCCGCCAGTATCTGGGCGAGAAGTTTAACTTGCCCGCTGCCGGAATGACCGTCAAAGTTGTGGAAACGCTCGATTCCAAGGGGATACCCGCTGAAGTAACCGGGGATATTCGGGAATTTTTTGAACGATATGACTACCACCGTTTTACTGGCGCTCATTTGGGCCAAACAGAAGCTGAAGAATTCTGGGAACGGGCGGTACGAATCATCAATGCCCTGGACAGCCGCAAAAAAACCGGAATCAAGCCGAAAGCGCAAAAGCTTGCATCAAGAGGTGATATCAATGGCAAATAACCAGGCCTTTCGTTTAGCGAAAGATATTCGCTTTGTGAAATATATTCATTGTACACTCCTGGCTGTTCTTTTACTGTTTGGCCTTTCATCAGCCGCCATGGGTCTGGAACTGTTAGAGTCCCAAAAAAACGCCAAACCGGAAGAACTGTTTCAGCAGGCTAATAATTTTTACCAGAAAGGCGATTACCGGAATGCGGCGGCACTCTATCAACAATTGGCTGACGGCGGTTATGAAAGCGGTAACCTTTACTACAATCTGGGCAACGCCTATTTTAAAATACGTCAAAAAGGCTTGGCCGTTTTAAATTATCAAAAAGCCAAGCGCTTGATCCCCGGGGACGCCGATCTTAAGGCCAATTTATCCTATGTCCGGGATAAAACCGGCCAGTCCGGCCGTGGCACCTGGACTTATGAGTTAAACAACTTCCTGGCCTATCTGGCTACCATCGATCAATTAACCGTCATCAGTTCCATCCTGTTTTTCATATTATGCGGTGTAATTATTTTCGTGGTGCTCTTTCCCCAAAAAGTCAGGAATGGCGGCGGCCGGTGGCAGCCGGTATGGTTATACGGACTCTTTAGCATCAGCTTTTTGTTCCTGATTACCTTGTCGATTACGGTCCTTACCGCCCGTGAACTCTCTAAAACTCAAGCCGTAGCCGTCGTTCAAACCTCCCAGGTTCGCTTTGAGCCCAACTCCGCCGCCACGCTTTACTATGAACTCAAAGAAGGCGCCGTGGTCAACATTATCGAAGAAAAAAACGGCTGGATTCTGATTAAACGCCCCGATGGCAAACGAGGCTGGGTTGAACAAAAGAACTTGACCAGGATTTAAATGATTTAGCGGATTTTAGAATTCAACAATATAACAGATAACTCAATTATCGGTTAAACAATAATTGACATTCGAAGCATCCTTGACTATAATAAAAAATAATCGTTGATTCCGATTCCAATCTCGTAGCTTTTGATTCGGGACTCGCGACTATTTTAATAAAAGTGGTGAATCTAAAATGAAACAGTCGAAACAACCCATTCCGGGACAGTGCATTCGTAACTTTTGGCATATCAACCCCCGCACCCGGATCCATGACAACGACCCTCGCAAAAATCAAAAGAAATTACGCCAATCAAACAAAAACGCCCTAAAAAAGGGCGATTTTTTTATTTCCACAACTATACTCGATTACAGATTCAAGATTATAAATCACCGATTAAAATTATCGATTGAAACCAATTACGCATTATAGTTTGTTTTAATGTTTTGAATCTGTAATCTTCAAAATCTGTAATCGATAATTCCTACGGTTCAATCCCCAATTCCCTTGAGCCCCACACCCATTTGAATATCTCCTTTTCCCATAGACTTTGGATATATCCGGCTTTTACGGTTTCGCTGGGTTTTACCAAAAAGTACTTAATAACGCCCTGATCATATTTCTTCATGATTTCCACCGGTGTTATTTCGTTACGTTCATAAAATTCCACCTTCACCGAACGGTCCAACGCCTTTTTATCCAGCGCTGAAAGTAGGTTTTGGATTTTACGCCGTTCTTTTTCCGGAGCCATAGAGAATTCCACCGTTTTTCACCTCTGATTTATTGTATTCCCTTCACTTTCAGATCATTTCAATTTTTTATTATATTTTCCTTCTTACGGCGGCTTTTTTTTAATGGAAAACCATCATGATTTTCATTACAACTCCTTTCATTGATTTTGCATTGAAAGAGAAATTTTCAGCGTAAAGATTTCACTATTTCATTTTCTGGAAAAAATGTGTATTATATTAACTACCGGCTTGATTGGTACCTTACTAACTTAAGAAGGAGGCCTTATCGATGAACCAAACCATCTGTGTATACTCATCCTCCAGTACAGCCATCGATCCGCATTATTTTGAAACCGCCACCCAGCTAGGCCAAGCCATGGCTTCACGTGGGGATGAACTTCTCTATGGGGGCGGCATGATTGGTTTAATGGGCGCCATCGCTGAAGCGGTCCGGGAAAATGGCGGAAAAGTCACCGGAGTCATTCCCAAAGCCCTGAATCTACCGGGAATTGTCTATGAAAACTGCGACGAATTAATTGTAACTGAAGGTATGCGGGAACGCAAAGCAATGATGGATGCCAGATCCGATGCTTTCATCGCCCTACCCGGCGGCTACGGCACTCTAGAAGAACTCCTAGAAATCATTACCCTGAAACAATTGAAATATCATAACAAACCCATCGTCATCCTGAACGTGAACCACTTTTACGACCCATTGCTGGCCCAATTTGACCTCATCATCCGGCAGCGTTTCGCTAAAACCGAATCGCAAGACTTATATTTCGTAACCGATTCCATTGCCGATACCCTGCAATATATCGATTCTTATGTTCCATTTCAGTTTAGCGACAAATGGCTTGAGCCGCGCACAACGAATATTGAAAGGGATAAAGGGTAAACTTAAATAAACTCTTTTTTTAGATAATTATGCCCACTGGCAGGAGGTACGGATCATTTGTCGAATCATAAAACATTCTACCTCTCCGCATCAAGAAAGGAACTCAATGGATTCTAGAAACTACTCACTGGCCGATTTTGCACATAACCCGGATCTAGATATTATGCAGCTTTCAAAACAATTCCAAGAATACATCGACGATGTTTTCGCTCATAAACAGATGCAATACCGCCGGGTATCCCTATCCGGTTCCGGTCCGGAGATGGATGTTATCGATCCCTATACCGGACAAAGCCAACGTATGATTAACATGGCTTCCAATGATTATCTTAATCTCACCAAACATCCTCGTACCATTGAAGCCGGAATTAATGCCATCCGGAAGTACGGCAGCGGCGCCGGCAGCGTTCCCTTGCTCGGGGGAACATTGGATGTCCATATCGAACTGGAGCAACGGATTGCCCGATTTAAAGGCTGTCAAGATGCCATCATTTATAGCAACGGTTTTGGTTCCAACGCCGGAACCATCTCCGCAATACTAAAGGAAAACGACATCGCCATTCTGGACATGCTGGTTCACGCCAGTATTTTGGACGGTTGCAAGGGGGTCAATGTTGAATTCTTCCGTCACAATAATATCTCCTCCCTGGAGAAAGTTTTACGCAAGGTGAAAGATAATTACCGTACCAAACTGGTGGTGGTTGACGGGGTTTATTCCATGGACGGCGACATCTCCCCGCTGGATGAAATTGTGGAAGTCGCCCATAAGTACGGCGCGTATGTAATGGTGGACGAAGCTCACGCCACCGGAGTTCTCGGAAAGAACGGACGCGGTACCCCGGAGCATTACCATATTGAAGGAAAAGTTGATTTTGTGGCCGGGACTTTCAGCAAAGCTTTGGGGGTAGTCGGCGGGTTCGTGGCCGGTCCTAAGGAGGTCATTAACTATCTTCATTATTATTCACGGACCTATATGTTTTCAACCGCTCAAACACCGCAAACCGCCGCTTCTTTAATTGAAGCCATCAATGTTATTGAGGAAGAACCCGAATTACGGCAAAAACTTTGGGATAATATCCATTATTTCAAAAAAAATTTACTGGAAATGGGTTTTAATATCGGCAATTCCCAGACCGCCATCTTCCCCATTATTGTCGGCAACGACTATAAAGTACGGGAAATCTGTCGTGAACTTCACGAGAATAAGGTTTACGTCAATCCAGTCCAATATCCGGCCGTCCCCAAAAAATTATCCCGGGTCCGGATCAGCTTGATGTCGGCCCATACCCGGGGGCATTTGGATCGGGTTTTGGACTTGTTGGAAGGCATCGGCAAAAAGTACGAAATCGTTAATCAGAAAGAATCAAAGGCGATCTAGCTAGTAAAACCTTCGCTAAATAATATTACAATCGGAGTTATTAAGAAAGCGCTATACTCGGTTGTCTTATTCAAAATTACAAATTCATAATTATGGACTTTAAACATAACATCCTGAGACTGTTCCTAATTTACGGCAGTCTTGTTTCATTTTCTTCAAAACAGGGTCGAATGTGCCCCTACGCATACTTTTGAATCTACCATAAGCCATAAACGATAAGCCAAATGGAGGTGCATTATGAATTTTCCGAAATCGATCTCCTTTACCATTACCAACGTCTGTAACTTGCGCTGCCAAATGTGCGGCCAGTGGAGCGCCGAAGGTTACATGCATCATCAAAACGATCATTTAAAAAACAAATTAAAGCTGGCGGATTGGAAGCGCCTGGTGGATGAACTGGCGGAACATCATATCTCCTCAATCTTGCTCCGGGGCGGGGAGCCGTTTCTATTCCCGGATATTATAGAATTGCTTCAATATATCAACCATAAAGGCATTTTTCTTTCCATCGACACCAATGGCACCATGCTCAAAAATTATGTAAACGATATTGTGGCTTTAGGCCGGATTCATCTCACCATCTCGGTGGACGGTCCGGAGGAGATTCACGATCAGGTACGTGGTGTCAAAGGTTGTTTTCAACGAATTAAGGAAAATGTAGCCTTGCTCCGCGAAGTGGAACAAAAAAGCGGGCAAACCATTAGCAAATCCATCTGCTTCACCATCAGCCCCTATTCCTACCGGGGTTTAGGCCAAATGCCGGATGTGGCAAGAAGTATCGGTATTAGTTCCATCACCATCGTCCCCTACTACTATGTTCCCGACTACCTGGGGAAAGATTACGAACGGGAATTGAACCGGGAACTCTCCTGCCCCGCTTTTTCCTGGCACGGGTTTCATCATGAGGATTCAGGGGTCGACTTCGAAATTTTCCGGGAAGAGTATCGCAAATACCTGGCCGATCTCGGTGAAATATCCAGTTTCCCCTACCTTCCGCTCACCGAAGACGAATACCGGACCTGGTTCACCGATCCTGTCGCCCCGGTCCGTTCCGTATCCTGTAACAATGTGGAAAAACTCATCGACATTCAGCCGAACGGCAATGCCAATTTCTGTGTCGATTTCCCGGATTATTGCTTCGGCAATATCAAAGAGGCGACGATCAGTGAACTTTGGAACAGCGAACGGGCTGAACGGTTCCGTGAATATCGGAGGAAGAAACAACTGGCCGTCTGCTACCGGTGCGGGGCCAAGTATATGTCGGAGATTGAAGGGTAATGTTTTTAAATAAAATATGGACACTAATGAATGGCAAAAAGGGCTAAACGGATGCATGAAAAAAAAGCGGATATGATGCATATCAATTTTAAAGAACTGGAAACCGAAATAATCGACGCCTTGGCCAAAAACAAAGTATGGATTTTAGCCACCGCATCCGGTGGCCGGGTTACGGCCCGATCCGTCAGTATTGTCAACGAAGGTTTGCGATGCTACTTTCAAACGGATACCGTCTTTGACAAATATCAACATATCATCGCTAATCCCAATGTAGCGCTTTGCTTTGGCAATATCCAAATTGAAGGAAAAGCCAAAGTCCGGGGGCCGGTACTCGCCCCGGAAAATCAGAATATTGCCGGACTATATAAACAAGCGCATCATCGTTCTTATTTACGATACAGCCATCTCAAAAACGAAGTCTTTATCGAAGTTCAGCCAAGTTTAATCACTTTATGGAAGTATATTGATGATAAGCCTTGCCGGGATTTTCTATTCATCGCTGAAGGTATCGCCACAAGGGAATACTACCACCCGGAATGATTCGGATATAACAAAAAGGGATATAAAGAACGCAAAAACCAGTTCTCTATATCCCCGCTGGAACATTACCGGACGTTAAAAACGCTGTCAAATCACCGAAACTTGCTTATTTTATCAATAATTCATTTTATTGATATGAAACCAATCAGCGGCGTGCGATTCGAGGATACTTGGAGCGAACGGCCTCCACGGCTCACGATGCTTCACTTTGCTGTTTAGAATATCCTTGGCGTTGCTGCTTCGGCAATCCATCAGAATGGAGCGGTGTCCTAAAGCTCTGGGGCCAATTTCGCCACGTCCTTGAAACCACCCCACGATTTTGCCTTCCGCAAGCAATTCCACTGTCTTTTTGATAACCCTTTGATCCGGTTCTTCATGTTCGCAATCATCCTGCCAGTAAGGAAAACCTTCCGCTGAAAATGTGGGTTGTGAGAAATACATTCGCAAAAATTCCAAACAGCCCATGGATCTTCTGCACAAGTTCGTCGGCTATGATTTCAAAGTAAGTTCGGAAGACTTCATGCCGCCGGACCAGTTCTTTAAAGGCTTTCGCCAGACGCTCCGGGTCCAGTTTCCCTTCAATCCGGGTGGCTCCGGATATGTTAGAGCTGGTCTCGGCGCCTTCCAGTTGGCTGAGGATTTATAACCGTTTTTGGGCGGCGGTGGCCGGATAATTTTCTTGTTCCGGCACCGGTTCAATGGCGGAATAAGGATTGACTTGTTTTAAAAAGTCGATGATCTCCGTCTTCCGCTCTTTGATTTCCGCCAGTAGTTCGGAAGTCATCAATCCCTGGGGCGCTTTGTAACGAAGGGTATCATTTTCCAATAAAACCTGAATATTCGACACCCGTAACCGAAATAGAAACTTAACTACGGACACTAATTTCACCCTATCCTTCCCTGGCCATACCGTTTGCGATATGGAACTTATGCACGAACGTTTTTCTTGGGGGGATTACTCGTTGTTCTTAAGCCATAACAATTTAGCAGATATATTAACAATTTTTCTAAATAATAATATTACAATTGGAGAAATTGCAAAGTATTCCATAGGAAAAATAATATTTAAAATAGAATTTGCCAGAAATCTAGGAATCTTTCTCCAATCGCTGACTGGAACTCGGATGACACAAAAAAAAAACAAGCAAATGGAGTTTGCCGTTATCAAACCGGCAAATCAAAGCTTGCGCAATAAGAAATTAAGAATATTGCAGCCAATACGGCTCGTCAAAAAATCATTTGTTTAAACGATTGCGGATAATCTTCCCCTCTTTTACGACCAGTCGCACTTTGCGTAAAGCATTTAAATCTTGCAGGGGATCTCCCTCCACCACCAATACATCGGCGTTCTTGCCGCCCTCCAGCGTTCCCAGGGTTCCCGCTTGATTACATACATAAGCGCCGTTTCGGGTAGCGGCAACAATAATATCCATTGGCGTCATCCCTGCTTTTTGCATGCATTCAAATTCATACATGGGCATCGCCGGGTCATAACCTTCGAAACCGCCCGTATCATTGCCCAGAGCTACCCGTCCCCCGGCTTGAATAAATTGGCGCAGGTTGTTAACACATTGATCGATGGGAGCGCCATAATGGCGAAAGATGGTGAAGGTGGGAATCATATAGATATTTTCCCGGGCCATCCGCTGTAATACATCCATTGGAATCGGGTCACAGGCGATATGGGCGATTTCATCGACTCCGGCCTCGACGGCTTGTTTTAAGTATTGCGCCTGAGTGATATGGATAGTTACCCGCTTCCCCCGTTTATGGGCAGTGGTGATAATTTCCCGCAATTCTTCCGGTGAAAGCTTGGCTAATCCACTTCTTCCGGCATAACCATCCTCTAAAGAAATTTTGATCGCGTCAACCCCGGCATTGATTAACATGGTCACCTTTTTTCGGGCATCTTCCGGAGAGGTGACAGGTAAACACCCGTAACCTCCCGGAACGGTGATCATGAACCCCGCCGTGAACAAGCGGGCGCAGTCGGAACGGTTTAAATTATTGCGGAAATTCTTGATATCGTCAATGGTTTTACCATTGGCGGACATGTCCCGGACGCTGGTCACTCCGGATTGGGCCCACTCCGCCAGCCTCCCGGCGTTGAAAGCCCCATGAACGTGGGCGTTGATAAATCCGGGCATGATTGTATGATCAGAAACATCGATTACTTTGGCGTTTTTGGGAATTGCCACTTCGCCATTCCTTCCCACTGCTGCCACTTTTCCGTCTTCGATAAGCACCACGGCATGAGAAATCGGTGCGGCCCCGGTTCCGTCGATAAGAAACCCGTTCACTAATGCCAATGGATTGGAACGCGAGTTTATTTTTGAAAATACCGTGGTTGCCATGAGTCCGCAAATCGCCATCCCGGCCAGCAGGAAACACCCTTTAAAAAATTGCCTTCCAAATTTAAAAATATTCAACACCTCCTCCAAAAAATATGGATTAAAAGCCGCATAAAACCCTTCTCAGATTTTGCGATTTTCTATCCGCCATGAGTTAAGTGTATCATAGATTTCCAACAATATCGCGTATTCTTTTTCTTTACCCGATTTTATCTTTACCATTAGCTCCTCTACCTGTCCCTTGGCATATTCCATTTCAGCCGGTTCCGGAATTCGATAACTGAATCGGTTTTCCAAATCCAAGTATTTCAAGCGGATGGCATTAAACTGTTCCACCACGTCCAAATAGGCGTCATTCAACTGAATCATTCTGCCGGTAATGCCATAACGCTGGGTAATATAAGCAAATCTTTTGGCAAGCCCTCTTTTATGTTCATATAATAAATGCAGGACCCGGTAGTCCATCCTCATATCACCCTGAAGCAATCTTTCCATATAGTTAAGCACGACATCATGAACCCTAAAACCGTATTCCACTTGATCATCCTTTATCGACCAGTAGTAAATCAACTCTTTTTCACGGATTGAATGGAGGTAGCTATACAACCGGTCCAGAAAATTTTTCATGTTCAACGGATAGGAGCGGTCAAACCCATTGGAGTAAAATAACTGTACCGCCGTCCGGGAAGTCCAGGGAGTTGACGGATAATATTCCTTCCCTTTTTCATATGCGTTTCGAAATTCATCATACGTGAAAGTGAGCATATCAATAATGTTTTCCTCGTTAAAACCAACCGCTTTCAGTTCATGTTTCAAATTATCATATCCATAAATCAACTCATGATGAATAAAATGAGTCTTTTGCGACCGTATTTTGCGCGGCAAATAAAACTCATCGGCGCAAACATTAAGATAAATTCCCTGATCGATATTGTTTATAATAAACCGGATAATATCCTGCTGTTCCGCCATATATGCGGCCCCTAATGAGACTTCATTAATTATGGAACGGTAGTTGCCCCATTCCTCCAGATAATCCAGTTTCAAAAAACCATCACCTTGAATTTGTGAAAAAATATTGACGAAATGCTCATAAAACCAGGGGTGTATTCTTTCATCGCTTAATATGACTTGCAACGGCAAACAACGATGCAAAGCAATGGTTACGTCCCTCTGCAAATTCAGTTTCAACTCTTTGACATCCGGTTCGTCACATTCAAACACTTTCATGGACGGCCAGTGATCCTCGACATGATATATATCTGGAAATCTTTCCCGGTTAATATACTCGCCGGATGCTTCATCGGGCTTACCGTTAGCTGGTGTTGCCGTTTCTTCGGTTTCCGGCATTTCAGGGGTTCTTGCCGCAAGCCGCTCTTTCCGCTTTCGATCCCCCCCTTTTTCATTGATTACCCTAGCCAACTCATTTATGGTGGAATACGAGTAGATATCGGTCGTACTCAAAATACCCGGATATTCAAGGGCGATCTCCTTAAAAAGTTGGCTGGCTAAAATCGAATCGCCACCCATATCATAAAAACTTCGCTCAATGGAAATTTCAGATAAGCCCAGAACCCGCGCCCAAATCTGAGCCAGGATATAAATGGTTTGAGTTTCGTCTTCACCGGACATGCCGGTTACTATCGCTTTCGGGTATTGGCGTTCTTTGAACAATCCGGTATCTTTGGATGTCTTTTCCGGTTGTTCTTCCAGATCGGCGGTTTTTATCAGCTTTAATTCTCCGTCCACCGTTTTCAGGACATGACCCTCAATCCGCAGGCCCTCGATATCGACAGTTTTTGGCGCCGCCCAACACGTGAGCCGTTCCAGGGGGTATACCGGCAAACATATTTTCCGAAAACCTTGATTCCGGTATAACTCATTCCAGGCAATATCCGCGCCTTTAATATACAACCGGCAAAGTTCAGCGGCAAACTCCGGGGAAACTTGCGTACCGCCTTCCGCCGCCAAATACTCTTTCAGTTTTTGATTCACGGTAGCATTTAACTGCCTTCTTTCTTGTTCCGTTAATTCATTTTCGGCGTGCTTTTTTTGATCCGGCACAATATTGTATACCCCGAAATAAATCCCCGGTTCCTGGAGTGTTTCAAAATCCATATGATTTAGCTTCGCAATTTTTTGTTTTAAGTCTTCCATGCCGGTTACCGCCAAAGCGATCCTGAAATTGTAATGACCCCGGCCGGTATTGGCGGTGAAACAAATATCTTCCAAATCCGATTCCCCGGCTTGTTTTAAAAAATCATGATATCTCTGTAATAAAGCTTGCAAGACATTTTTATTGCGGGCCGAAATGGTCAAAATTCCAGGCCCGTGTTGCGGCGAAGTGGTTTCCGTTTCGGCAGGCGCTGGGGCTTCCTCCAATACAACATGACAGTAGGTTCCGCTGAACCCGAAAGCACCGACACCCGCCCGGCGCGGTGCACCATTCACCGAATCCCATGGGCGGGAACAATCATTGACATACACCGGGCTATTTAAAAAGTTGATAAAGGGATTGGGGGAATTAAAATTGATCATCGGTGGGATTTCTTTATTCTTTAACGCCAAAATCACCTTGATGACCGACGCCAGCCCGGAAGCCGCCACCAGGTGCCCCAGATTGGTCTTGACGCAGCCGATCCCGCAAAATTGCTTTTTCGTAGTATATTCCTCAAAAGCGGCGGTAATGCCTTTGATTTCTATCGGGTCACCCAGGTTGGTTCCCATGCTGTGAGCTTCAATGTATGATATGGTTTCCGGATCGATGTTGGCCTCTTTCCAGGCCTTAATCATTACTTCTTTCTGAGCTTCCACATTCGGAGCGGTAATACCGCTGGATGCGCCACCGTTATGGATGGCGCTGCCCTTAATCACGGCATAAATATGATCGTGGTCGGCCATAGCCTTATTTAAGGGTTTCACGATTAATGCCCCGGCCCCTTCACCCCATACCGTGCCACTAGCGTCCTTATCAAAGGTTCTTACCTGTCCGTCACTTGATTCCAAGCTTCCCATGTCGCTGGGCATACCTTTGATATTGGTGAACAACTGGATTTGAATACCCCCGGTGATGGCCACCTCACATTCTTTACTCATTAAAGCGCGGCATGCTTCATGTAACGCCACCAATCCCGAGGAACAGGCCGTATCAATCACCATGCTCGGACCTTTGAAATTATATATATAACCGATGCGGCTGGCCAGAATGCCCGCATAGGAACCGGTTAATTGCATTTCATCCGGTTCGGTTACATCTTTATATTGTGTAGGTTTGGTATGATCATTTCCAACAAACACTCCAACTTTGGCGCCGTATAGATTTTGACCGCCGTATCCGGCATCTTCCATTGCTTCATAGGCCGTTTCCAAGAATATACGCTGAATCGGATCCATATGTATGGCTTCCCTGGGGGGAATTCTAAAAAAAGCGGCGTCGAATTTATCGATTTCCTGCAAATAACCACCTTTTACGTAAATACTATCGCCCTGAGCCTCATGTTCCCGCGGATTACCGGCCAGCATCCGGGCCATGAGCGACTTTTCGGTAAAATTCAGACAATCTTTGCTCCGTTCATCGGGAAAATTATCGATACAGTTGACTTTATTGATTAAATTATCCCAAAATTCATCCGGATTAGCCGCTTTGGAAAATTTACAGGCCATGCCGATAATGGCGAACTCATTTTCATTATTGGATGCCCGGTCTTGCAACTCTTTGAGCATGATTTTGGCGTTGTTAAGCGGCAACTGATTGGCGGCGACTTGATTATAAATGTATTTGGTAACCGTTTTCATCCCTGATCACTCCTTCGATGATTTAAACCAGAATTCGGCAAGTAACTTCAAAGATCACACCAAAACTTGCCGAATTTTGCAACTAAACTATCAAGTTTAGTGAATAAACCCGATTCGGTCAATTTAACCGCCTTATTCTAAAATTTTAACTGTACTTGCCGAATCGAGGTTAAAAATTTAAGCTGGAAATTTGAAATCAGGGAAAAGACTCCGGGTCCCGGTTTCATCAAAGATCTGGTGAAAACGCCGGGCTTGTTCCGCCACCGGGGTCCGTTTCGTTGCGAATACCCGGCGTAACATTTCCAAGGATTCGTTCAATTGAGCAGGGGTGGGTTCCTTGTCTTCCTTTTCAAGTTCTTCAAGCATTTGCTGTATCTTACGGTATGGCTCCACCACCCCTTTTTGATACTCGTCATTATCCCAATTAAAGTTTTGAGTGCAAACCACGATGGCCAAACAACGGTTGATCAAATGAAGTTTGGCGGTTTTGTCGGCGGTTACAGCGCTAGCCGATGCCGGCGCCAGTTCTTCCATGTTCAGGTTTTGTTCCAAATCATGATTATGATTCATTATGAATCCATCCTTTCAATTACGACTTCAATTAATTTAAGGTAGGCATTGATCAATTTTTGGACTTGAGACTGCTTTAATCTTTGTTTATTATAATGGCAAGTAAAACGAATTTCAGTGCCGGAAACCGATTGGATATTCAACATCAAGTCATAATGAGCCAACGTTTTATAGTTCAGATCATATCCATTGGCGAAAAATGGAATGATACCATGTTTGTTCCTGGCGATTCGAATTTTATTCAATTGCCGGATATCGTAAACGGCGCTCTGGGGAGGGTTGGCATATTGTTGTTTCACAGCTTGAAAGAGATCCGGGAGAGCCGTAATTTCGCTCAGATCGATCTTCAGTGGAAATCCTTGATCCATATCCGTTAATATGGTTTGTATCACAATGCCGGGCTGATCGCTAATTTCCGCCAGCAAGTAACCGTAGGTCCCGAGTAGCAGCTCCGGTATACCAACTCCGGTCCGGCCGGCAATATCATTTAGTTTGGCCGGACGGGCGCCGCTGATTTGGAATTTGAAAACCAGGTCCTCGCTTGCTTCATTGGCGGCCTCAAAATACTCTTCGGGAAAGGACAATTCCTCCAGGATAATCATTTTCGCCTTGACGCCGGATTCGATGAATTGGGCGAGCCTGGCAATAGTGGGATACGCGAAAATATCCGCCACTTCGACCTTGGTAGGGTAAAGCTCGTTTAGGCGGTTATGCATTAAAACCACCAGCAGAGAGTTCCCGCCGAGATTAAAGAAATTATCCCGGGTACCCACCCGATCGCTTTTTAACAACTCCTGCCAGATAGCGGCCAACTGGTTCTCAATCTCGGTTTGCGGCGGTACATATTCCACACCTGTATCGGTCCGGGTCTGAGCTATTTGCGGTAACGCCTTCCGGTCTACTTTTCCGTTGGGAGTCTGGGGAATTTTCTCCAATTGGATGAACGAACCCGGTATCATGTAATCGGGCAGGGATTGTCCCAAATACTCCCGTAATTCAACCACCGTAAGCTCCCGTTCGGCCTCAAAGTATGCGCAGAGCCATTTCATGCCGTTGGCGCCGGTATGATCGATGACCACCGCCCCGCGAATCGCTTCATGCCGCAATAGCAGGTTTTCAATCTCCCCCAGTTCGATCCGGTAACCCCTGATCTTCACCTGGTGATCGTTTCGGCCTAAAAACTCGATATTCCCATCGGGCAACCATCGGGCCAGATCCCCGGTGCGGTACATCTGTGTACCGGTCTGGAAAGGATTGGATACAAATTTCTCCGCCGTCAACTCCGCCCGTTTCCAATAGCCTCTTGCCAGGCCATCCCCCGCGATACACAATTCCCCGATGACTCCCACCGGTT
>JAEZJQ010000083.1 GCA_023436305.1 Bacillota bacterium | reverse complement strand
CCAGATTACATGCTTAAGTTGGAGCCCCGTCCATCCTTCGGCCAGAGTTCCCGCCGCCATTTCAATGGCGGCCCGGGCCATCTCAAGACCGGCTGCTCCGGGCAAGATCCGCCGCCCCTTGACTCTGGGACCGGACAGGAAAAATTCCTCACCTGTAAAGGTTGAACTGAACCGCTGTTCCGATAAGTCCGATATGTTTTGATGCAGCAGGGGGTGGAGAAAACCAGTCAATGAACTTTCCATCCCGGCGAATTTTTTATCCGTTTTGGTTATCCAAAAATGTTCCCGCGCAAAGGGATAAGTCGGTAACGATAAACGGGGCGGTTTAACTTCTCCGTAGAGTAACTCCCAATCAATGGCGAAGCCTTGCGCCCATAATTCGGCAATTTTTCTTATCTTACCGCTTACGAGCCACTTTTTGACCATATCTTGCATATCGTCATCCGCAGCCAGGAGATGATTCGTTTTTTTCGCTTCCCTCGCTTGTCCTTGCCAGCAATTCCCGATCTCTTCCCGGCCTTCGTAAAAAGCCGCCAACTTGGTTATAAGTTCAGGAATATCATTGACAAGAAACACCACCCGTTCTTCCATGGCCTCCCGGCCGGTTTGTAGCGTATAAGCCAGCGCCACCGGATGAATCGCCGGATTTTGCTTATCATTCCAAACCGTTTCAGTTTCCGGTGATACCCAATCAGCCGCACTGGAGGCGGCGTTCTTTAAAAACTCCAGGAGTTTGCCCGCGTATTCTTTTAGCCGCTCTTTATTCTTAGCGGAAAGCGGAATGATGATGGGATCTCCTTTATCGGGGAAAACCGCTATTTGGGAAGAGATTTCAGCAGGCGCAATGTATTCTTGAATGACAAGATGTACATTGGTGCCGCTATGCCCAAAGGTGTTCAAAGCGGCAATTAAGGGTTTCCCGTTGGTTGACCGCCATTCCGTAGTTTGGGTGGCCACATGGAAAGCTGAGCCGTCAAGTTCAATCAGTGGATTCAGTTTCTTGAAATGAATAAAACCCGGGATTTGATGATGCCGCATCGATAACAAAACCTTAATCAAACCAATTACACCGGCGGCCGCCGCCGCATGGCCGATATGGTCTTTCGCGCTCCCAATAACACAATACTTTTCCCGGTTTGAAAACTGTTTAAATGCGCGTATCAGCGCATTCGCCTCAATGGGATCACCTAATTTGGTACCTGTTCCATGAGTTTCAATATAGGTTATATCTTCCGGGTCAATTCCATAACGCTTATAAACGCCGGTTATCAATTGCTCCTGGGCTAATCCATTGGGAGAAGTAATTCCATTGCTGGCGCCGTCTTGATTCATTCCTGATCCCACGATGACTCCGTAGATATGATCGCCGGCGGAGACGGCATCATCGAGCCGTTTCAATACCACGACGCCGGCCCCTTCGGATAAAACGGTGCCATCACCGGATTCATTAAATGTGCAACACCGGCCGGTGGGAGATAACATTCCGATCTCTGAAAGGATAACCAACTCATCCTGGTTCAGATTGGCAGCCACACCTCCGGCAATCGCCAGTGTTGATTCACCATTTCGCAAGCTCTCACAGGCTAAATGGATGGCGGCTCCCGAGGAGGAACAGCCCGTGTTGACAACAATTGCGGGGCCTTTCAAATCCAAATAGTAAGATAAGCGGGACGCGACAATGGCCTCCGAGGAACCGGTAAATGATTCGTGGGCATAACCACTGGGTTCGGCGCCGATAAAGATGCCGACTTGAGAATCCGCCAATTTTTTCGGGTTATAGCCCGCATCCTCTATCGCCCGCCAACTTTCTTGCAGAATTAAGCGTTGATGGGGATTCATGGACTCGGCTTCCCGGGGAGCGATATTAAAAAATAGCGGATCAAAACAGTCCCGTTCTTCTAAAATTCCTCCCCATGGATACGGCCGGCTTTTACTGCTTGAGTTTAGGCCCGGTTCCAAATAATTGGCGGGCAGCTCATGAATGGCATCATGTCCCTCAATTAAGTTTTTCCAAAAGGCATTCACATCCAAAGCATCGGGAAATTGACCCGCCATACCGATGACGGCAATCCCACCGGATTGCAAGCGTTCCATGGTTTCCCCGGTAATTGCATTTCCATGCTCACGCCCAAAATGGTTCTGCTGTTGCCCCAAATGAGACGAGGTTTTTTTTCTCAAATCATCGAATAAAACCCTGGCCTCTTCCAGACTGATTTTATTTTCTTGCAGTTCCCTGAAAATCGTTTGAAAGTCCTTATTATTCATTGTTAATATTCCTCAGGTCTTTATTTAAGGCGATTTCAATCAATGAGTCCAAAGTAATTTCATGCGCGAGAAATTGTTTTTCCAACTCTTGAAGGAATTGCCGGTTACCGGCTGGACTTGAAACCTCCCTTTGATTTCCTTCGATTACCGGACCCGGTTTAAACAAGTCATTCAAACTTTTGATATTTTTGGGGGATCGGGGTTCGCATCCAATCCCGTTATGCGAAGATAATGCCATTTGTCTTTGAATGGACTTCTTGTATGTTTTTATCATGTAATTTGTTAAATGATCGACGGATGGATAATCAAAAAGAATCGCGGTATTCATTGATATGCCCAATTCTGCGTTCAATTGTTTGATGAACGAGACGCCAATAATCGAATCAACCCCATAATCGGAAAACGCCATCGTACTATCGATACGGCTTTTAGGTACTTTGAGACATTTGGATAAATGATTTAGAACCGAGTTTTTAACGTATTCCTTGATATTTTCATCCGGTACTTTAGTTTCTTCCGATACTTTAATATCGTGTAATACTTTAGTATCATCCGGCATTTTAATATCTGACACTTCAGCGGCTGTTATCGCGGCTTCCTTGATGGTCTTCTGGCTCAATGGATTGAAATCTTCTTGACCGGCTCCGAAATGTCCGGCAACATTTTTTTCAGTAACTGTAAATGGTTCTTCCGCAAAATTTCCGGCTTCGGTTTCAATCGAACGGTTCTTTACTATCTGCCGTACCATTCCATCGCTTTCGGCGATAATCACCTGCTGGCCCAACATTCGCGCTTTCTCCGCCGGAAATTGAATTTCCCGGAACCCTTCTTCTTCTAACAATCTCTGCCATGTTTCCGGATAAAGAACCGGAGTTCCCGGAATCCTGAGCCACTCGTCTTCAAACAACCACCAGCCATCCGAAAGCCCTAATGTCACTGTAGCCAATATACTCTTCCGGGTAATTTCATTTAATACCAAAATTCCGTTGGTTTTGAGAACGGCTTTTGCATTACGAACAGCCTGCCGGACATTTTTGGTGGCATGTAACACATTGGTGGCGATGACCAGATCATAACCGCCCGGATCAATCCCTTGATCCGCCAATGGTTTATCTACATTCCACAGTTTATATTCCAGATATGGATTATCCGGTCCGTATCTTTCCTCCGCATGCAGTAAAAACGCTTTCGAGATATCGGTGTAACTGTATTCAACGTTGCCCAGGTAGGGTTTTAACTTGGAGAACACCATTACGCTGGTGCCTCCCGTTCCGGCTCCCGCCTCAATAATTCGTACCTTGGTGGGCTGTGCGCCTGCGGCCAAATCTTTCGAGATCCGCTGCCTTACATATTCGGCTACGATATCCGCCACGATCGTGTTAAAATAATCTGATACGGCGTTACCTTTATATACTTTGGCCACCATTTCAATGGATGAGTTAGGAAACAGAACATCGGTGGCCGGTATCTCCCCTCGCAAAATTTCCGGCAGTTTTCGGATACACGCGTCCACTAACCCGGCCTGTGTTGCCCATTCAGGATCTTGCAGATATAATTCTTGCGCCAAATCCCAATCCCGGCGGACTTTCTCCATATCCGCCGTTTCCGGGTTCTCCAGCGCGCTCGCAAAGACGCCGTTATCCTGTCCGGCCTCGCGTTTAATATAACCATGGGATTCCAAAATATCAAAACATTCATATAACCAGCGTTCATACTTACGAATAATTCCCGCCGCCCGAATGAACGCGCCTATCTCCCGGGGATTCCCGTTTTGCTTGAATAATCCCAATTGCCGCATCTGGGCGAATAACAATTTGGGTATCCATTTTTCCAATTCAGCTTGGGTCTTATTTTCAAACGGAACCATCGTGGCAGGGTCTTCAATCCGGCAGTTGCTTGGAAAGCCCATCATGGAATCGGACGGTTTTTCGTAAATCGAAATGATTTCCGCCGCGTTGCATTTCATTAATTCATGTTCCGGTTTGGAAGCCTTTAAGCAAGTAATTTGATGCAACGTATTGCTTTGTAATAAACCGGTAAAATGCTCAAAACAACCAATTCCCTCTTCATCCAGTAATAATTGAACATTCCTGAAAAGCGTATTGCCCGTGGAGGACTTCCAGTATCCCCAATGAATGGTCCCCACCGGGAATCTTGAGCGATCTTGAACGGATTGAACAAAGGAATCGGCAAACGTAACCCCTGCGGCATAAGCCGCCGAATTGGCGGCTTCAGTAAAGGAAAAAGCCTGAATTGATGAAAAATAACACATGAAATCCAGGGGTTCATCTTGAAAGGCCGTATAAAAATTAAGGCTCCCCGTTGTTTTTACCTTAAAGCTATCCAGGAATTCGTTCTCATGGATTTGATGAAGCTTTTTAAATTCAAAGGCGCTCCCGGAAAATATAGCCCCATGGATGATTGAATATTGTCGCTTAATTTTATTGACCGCAGCTTTCATTTCGGCCAAACGGGTTACTTCCGCTTGCAAATATAGCGGGGGTTCCCCCGATTCACGGAAGGAATTTAACTTTTCCCTTATCTTATCCGAAGTTTCCGGTTGGCGGCCAATCCATACCACCTTAGCATTGTATTTTTCCATTAAATAGCGGGTAATAACCATTCCGATTGTACCGCTGCCGCCCAATATGACATAAACTCCCTCTTTTCTTAATCCGGCACCTTTTTTCACGCGGCCCGCGTCAAGTTTCAGGAATGCCTGTCGATACCGGGTACCTCCATGGAATTTAACCACTTCTCCCCTACTTGAAGGTACCTCCGCTAAAATGAGCTTTAATAATACCTCCCGGCTCTGCTCCGTTAAGAGATCTTCCCGGGAAATATCGATATTTCTTACGGAAAACCGGCTGTCTCCTTGGGCGATGGAATAAGCCATGCCGGTGATTCCACCCCCGCAAGGATTGACCCGGGCGCCGGTGATCCGGTAATTATCCTGGGTAATAATATAAAAATCCATGGGTTGGTGGTTTGGATTCTTTGAATTAAGAACCTTGAACAGCCGCAATAATTGAATCTCGTTTTTTGGCCCGCTTTGCTCCAAAGTATCCAAATTAACAGCCTGTTTCCCGGCTTGGCATTCCGGGATAAAATATACACAATTGATTGACCCATAGTCTTGTAAACAAGTTTCGAATCCCAATGGGTCATCTATATCACACATCCATTTTTGGGCGGAGACTGGTCGAGTTTGATGATTCAATTGAATCCGGATCACATTTCCGCTGATTTTGTTTTTTTGGTAATAATCCCGGATTGTTTTTTCAAATTGGGAGGATGACTCGGAATATACAATCAGAACCGTTTCCGGTTTACCCTGCCTCACGGGAAATTCCGGTAAGCGTTCCTCCCATACGGGCAGATACATTAATTCATCCCGGGGATTAGTTAACTTTCTCGTCATGACCTGCTGTATCCGGATAATTATTTTTCCGTCCGGCTCCAGTAAGGCGAGTTGATAGTATTTCCCATCATCCGCTGACTTGAGATAGGAATAGATTCTTGAAGGGATATCCCCGTTAATTGTTACACCCTTTATCCCGGTTATCCGATGAATACCGGCCCTGCCTCCGGACAGTTCATATCCGGTTTGAAACGCCGCATCCAATAATCCCGGATGGCAACCATACCCGCTATTATATTCGGAGTCCGGCAATTGGAGTTCCCCAAGCGCCTCTTTTCCATTAACCCAGATCTTTTGCAAACTACAATACGGGCCTCCGTATCCGATTCCCATTTGGGAGAGCCTTTCATAAAATTGTTTCATATCCGTTCCCAGACTTTCGTTCTTTTGGAAAGCTTGATAATCGATATATACATCCGCCGCTTCTTTAGCGGTCTTTACCTTCCCCCAGCCATAAATCACCGGGACAAGATCATTTTTTACAATCTGAAACCGGTAATGGCCCTTATCAATTACGCCAAGCATAAACTGAATGACAGTCTCACCCGTGACAGCCAGAGGCTCGGGACAAACGAGTTCTTCAATTTCAATGGCGATATTCCCGGCGACCTCCTTCAAGGCCGCGTGAATCATTTCAATGTAGGCCGCCACGGGAAGAACAGGCTGTCCGTTGACAACATGATCCGTTACCGCGGGATGATCCGGTGTGAGAACCGTTTCATAAACGATTCCGGAAGCCAACCGGGCGGTTTCTTTCGGAGAAACCCGGTGTAACAAGGGATTCCGTTTCGAGATATTGCCGTGGTTCGCCAATGACACTTCAGACGCCCAATTGGGTTCCGGAATCCAATGCCGTTCCCTGGCGAAAGGATAGAGTGGCAAACTGATGCGGCGGGGTTTTTCCCGGTCATAAAGCGAATCCCAATCAATTACGCCGCCTTGAGCCCAATATTGAGCGATTTTATCAAGTTTTCCTTTCACAACCCATTTGTGAATCAGTTCTTGAGAGTCTTCATCGCCCCCCAATAGGGCAATTATCTCCTTGCCTTGCTTGACCCGTCCTTGCCAGCAATCTTTGATGGGCGTTTTGCTTTGAATATAGGCATCCAATTGGCGGATGAGTTCCGGAATTTCTGTAACAATAAAAACGATTCGATCTTCCATGACTTCCCGTCCAGCTTGCAGTGTATATGCCAACTCCGACAAATCAATGTTTCCGGAACATTGATCCGGATCTTGCCCTTTTATGAAAGATTTCACTAGAAAGTCATGGAGTTTTTGAACATAAGTCCCCAAACACTCCTGATTTTTGGCGGAAATCGGAATAATCACCGGATTCACGCTAATGCTGGAGGTTTGTTGTACACAATTGGCGGGAATATATTCTTCAACGACTATATGGGCGTTGGCGCCGCCCAGTCCAAAGGAACTAATCCCGGCTCGCAGCGGAATTTCTTGTCCGTTGGAATCCTTAAACCGCTTCCATTCCCGGTTTTGGTCGACAATATAAAACGGAGTTCCCTGCAGTTGAATATAGGGATTGAGCTTGCTAAAGTGCAAAATACCGGGTAAAATACCATATTTCATCGACAATAACACTTTGATGAGGCCCGCGATACCTGCCGCTGATTCACAATGCCCGATATTGGTTTTAACAGTTCCCAAGCCGCAGTAGCCTTCGGGAAGGTCCGGATTGATTTCGCGGAACGCTTCCTGAAGCGCCTGGACCTCAATGGGGTCCCCCAACGCCGTGCCGGTTCCGTGCGCTTCAATATAACCGATGGTTTCAAGCGGTAACCCGGACTCCTGATAGGCGGATTTAATCAGTT
>JAEZJQ010000076.1 GCA_023436305.1 Bacillota bacterium | reverse complement strand
TTTACCCCAAACCAAATCTGAGTAAACGGTATCATGCCCAGTATGTACGTCCTTATTTGCTTAGAAACCTTGAAATTACCCGACCGAATCAGGTGTGGGGAATTGATATAACATATATCCGAATGGCAAAAGGATTTATGTATTTGTTTTTCATCATAGACTGGTATAGTCGCTATATCGCGGATTACGAACTATCAAGTACAATTAATAAATCATTCGTTGAAATCTGTCTCAAGCGGGCCCTGGCGTTTCAAAAACCGGAAATTATCAACAGTGACCAGGGGAGTCATTTCACCAATCCGGATTACATCAAATTACTTGAAGCTGCCGGAGTGAAAATATCGACGGACGGCAAAGGCCAATGCTTGGATAACGCAAAAACAGAGCGGTTCTTTAGGTCTCTTAAATATGAACGGATTTATGTTAATGAATACGAAACCCCAAGAGAGTTACGGTTAATGCTAAATGATTATATGAAGATCTATAATACCTATCGGCCGTATTCCTCTCTGGATGAGAAAACCCCGTTTCAAGCTTATTTTGGAAGTCAGCTCTGTGGAGCTGTTTCATATCATAAAACACGGAAAGGAGCATAACTTATTTTTCTGAATCCGCGTCTTGACAACGGGGGGCATTACAATGTATGGGAGTCTTTGACTGGAGATATCCGCGAAAACTTGGTGCGATCAACCGAATGTCTTGCTGGATTTAACCCGGATTTTAACTGGCAGGAACAGATCCATACTGCCAAAAAGCAATGGAACGATATAATAACCGGCGATATCGCACAAAACGAGGAGAACTCCATCAGTCCGACCAAATTAATGGCGGTTTTAAACCGGGTCGTGGCGGATGATGCAATTATGACAATGGATCAAGGGGAGCCTTATCCTCCAAAGAGCCGGCCTTACTTGATATAAATTGTAATTACGTGACTTTACCAACGATGACTGGTAATTCACAATAGCCCATTTTTTCTTTGATTAGGTGTTAACCTCTAACCCTTTGTCCCACTTCCCCGCAAATGCATCCAAAGACCAAAAAGTCCTGCAACGAAGCCAATCCATAAAAGAATACTGTATTAACGTTTAACGTTTCTTACCCGTCCGTCCTCCCCGAGGCCTGATTAGGCACTTCGGCCCGAAACCGATTAGATCCTGCCGCCCCGCTTGCACCAACGCTTCATAAACCAACTTATAATTGGCCGGGTTACGGTATTGCAGCAAAACCCGTTGCATTGCTTTTTCCCGTCCGGTGCGCGGCACATATACCTTTTCCATTCGCGCGGGATCGGAGGAGGTTCGGGGGTCCAGGCCGGTGTAAAACATGCAGGTGGACAAGGTGCCCGGGGTGGGGTAAAAATCCTGAACCTGTTCCGGGGTATAACGCATGTCCCGGAGGTACTCAGCCAGTTCAATGGCGGCATTCAGGTCACTGCCCGGATGGCTGGAGATTAAATACGGGACCAAGTATTGTTCCTTGCCCAATTTGCGGTTAATCTCATAAAACTTTTCCACAAACCGCTCGTAAATCTGCCGGTTAGGCTTGCCCATCCTACGTAATACCCGATCCACCACGTGTTCGGGGGCTACTTTAAGCTGGCCGCTGATGTGATGCTCGCAAAGTTCTTCAAAAAACTCATCGTTCTTATCCAGCATCAAGTAATCATAGCGTATCCCCGACCGGATGAAGATCTTTTTGATTCCGGGAATCTCCCGCAATTTTCTTAATAATTGTAAGTACTCTCCATGATCCACAATAAGCTGCTTGCATCCGCCCTTATCCAGGCATTGCCGTTCTTTGCAAGCGCCGGACTTCTCCTGAATCTTACACGCCGGATTCCGGAAATTTGCCGTAGGTCCGCCCACATCATGAATATAGCCTTTAAAATTTTCCAGCCAGACCAATTTCTGAGCTTCGTTAATTATGGAGGCCTGGCTCCGTTTCTGAATCACTCGTCCTTGATGAAAATGGAGCGCGCAAAACGAACAGCCGCCGAAGCATCCCCGGTGGCTGGTGATGCTGAACTCGATTTCGGTAATGGCCGGAACTCCGCCGGAAGCTTCGTAGACGGGATGGTAGGTCCGCTCGTACGGCAAAGCATAAACCCGGTCCATTTCCGCCGTATTCATGGGTAAAGACGGGGGATTTTGAATCACAAACCGTTCACCGTGAGGCTGAATCAGTTCCCGCCCCCGGACGGCGTCCTGTTCGTCGTACTGTATTTTAAAAGCCAGGGTATATTGGCCTTTGTCTTCTTTTACATCGTCAAACGACGGTAATGTGATGGTTTTCGGTTGCTGATTTCCGGAATCCGGATAATCCGGAGTTTGTGAACTAAGATAAACCGTCCCGCGCACGTCGTGAATGGCCGTTACCGGTTCGCCGGCGGCGAGCCGCCGGGCAATCTCCATAATCGGTTTTTCGCCCATCCCGTAAACCAACAGATCCGCTTTGGAGTCGAGAAGAATGGAACGGCGCACCGCATCCTCCCAATAATCGTAATGGGCGAACCGCCGCAGACTGGCTTCGATGCCTCCAATAATAACCGGAACATTTTTGTAAACCTCCCGAATTCGGTTGGCATATACGATTACCGCCCTATCCGGCCGTAATCCCGCCTGGCCTCCGGATGAATAAGCGTCTTCGCTTCGTTTCTTTTTGCTGGCGGTGTAGTGATTGACCATGGAATCTATGACGCCGGATGAGATGAGAATCCCCAGCCGGGGTTGGCCCAAGGCCTTGAAAGCGTTCAAATTACGCCAATCCGGTTGTGCGATGACACCAACCCGGAATCCCTCGCTCTCCAATAGCCGGGTGATGATGGCCATGCCAAAGCTGGGGTGATCCACGTAGGCGTCGCCGCTGATAAACAGAAAGTCCAGTTGGTCCCAGCCGCGTTCCTTCATATCTTGGAGGGTAATCGGTAGAAAGTTTGTCATGGAATTATTGTAACCGATTCCGGAGGGAAAGTCACTTTATAATTTTCTCTCAAGCCTCGACACCCTTAACCCCGCCCATAACCCGGCCAGAAACAACAACATCAATAAAGCAATGACTCCCTTGATGGTGACTAGCGAGACCAGCCAAGGCACCATCAACGGCCCTACGGTCCCCCGAATTCCCAACAGATTCATATGCACACCCATGTAGGGTCCAACTTCCCCTTCACCCCCACGAGCGTCGGCAAAATGAATCACATTGTTCAGCGAAGCCAGGTCGGTCCCGGCGTTTAAAATTCCCTGAAGTACGGCAGCCAATAATAGCCAACGGGGATCAACGGCCAAAAAATAAATAAGCGGGATCAACGGACTGATGGCGAAAATACGGATGGCCAAGGAAAAAGGGGTGTTTTGATCGATAAAACGGCCTCCGACAAAATAAAAGATCAGAGAAGCTCCGAAATTTACCGAAGCCAGTAAGGCAATGAAACCATCAGTTACTTTTAAGTGATCAACCTGATATAGGGCATAAACCGGCCCCCCCATCAAGTTGGCGATACCAAATAGAAACAAGGCAATCATATATTGGCGATATAATAAATCCTCGCGCAAGATCCGCAGACTCGATCGATAGCCCGCGATTAACAAACTAAAATTGGTGGATTCCTCTTTGTTATTTGGTTTCAAGTCATTATCGGTGTTTATCCGTCGCAATTGTCCGAAAGCCAAAGCCGACCCCACCCCGGAAACCGCTAAAAGAGCAAACACCCGTTGTACCCCCCAGATAGGAAGCAAAAAACCGGCGATGGCCGTTGATAAGAGAGAAGTTAATGATAACCCCACTCTCACCCCGCCCATTAATGTGCCTCTTACCGTTTTGGGATACGAAAGCTCCATGGCCCGGCCGTAAATCGTGCCGCTAATTGAGTTCAACAGATAATTCACACCGAATAGCAACAGATACCAGCCTGGCGTATGATTAAGCAACAATAAAATTAACAACAACCGGCCGATTCCGTCACAAATGAGCACCATTTTAAAGGGGCTTTTACCACTGAACAACACCACCCATAACGGTGAAAGAAACATCCAAATAAAAGGAATAGCAGCCAAAAACGATACTTGAAACGGGCTGGCGCCGATGCGCCTGGCCTGTACCAAAATAAATGCATTGATAGCCCCGATGAACAATCCCATCAAGACACCCGATAACATATCCCATTGAAAATTGCGTTTGACTTCCCCGGAAAGCCCGGTGAACGGCTCCATCAACTTCAATAAACCACCTTCTCCCGATCCATTTTACTTGTTAAGTGATTAATTGTCGATTGGTAGAACGATAATCGCACTTGTTAATTTCTCCTATATTCAAGTATACACTTCAGTATAAATAGTTTTTACGATCCAATACAAAATACCAACTTATTCCAGAGGATTTATCCAATACGTCTCGAAATTATTAAATAACTTTTTAAAAGTATTTTTAAAAGTTATTGTAGGTGTACGGATATCCATGAAAACCATTAATCAAGAATCGATGCGCAACCGGAATAAAAACATTATTCTGGAATATATTCAAAAAAGCGGTCCGGTGACCAAAGCCGAAATTTCTACCATCCTGGGGCTTAGTTCAACTTCGGTGGCGACTTTTATCAATGAATTGACCGCTGAAACCAAAATCATTCATTGTGGGGCCGCCAAATCCACCGGGGGGCGAAAGTCGGCGTTGTATCAATTAAACCCGGACGCCTGTTTGTTTTTGGGGATCGACTTGCAAGTTGACCGGATCATCGGCATTTTAATGAATTTTTGCGGTGAAACCATATTATCCACTGAATACCCTTTCGACAACAAGGATGAATGGTCGGTGAGCGAGAATTTAAGCCGTCTTATTCAGACCATCTCCCAACAAAAAAACATCCCGTATACTAAAATTACCGGTATCGGGATTGGTGTACCCGGTATTGTGAACTCCGCCGAATTGATCGAACTGGCACCCAATCTGGGATGGAAAAATGTTAACTTAAAGGAATTGTTGTCAATTAATGTTCCACTCCTTATCGAGAACGAAGCCAACGCCGCTCTTTGGGGTGAAAAATCCTTTGGAGCCGCCCGCCGGGCTATCAATACGGTTTATGTGTCGGTAGGTATGGGCATCGGTTGCGGTTTATTGTTAAATGGCAGATTATATACCGGCCATACTTCTCACGCCGGTGAATTTGGACATATGACCATCGAACCGGAAGACGGTCTGCCCTGCCAATGTGGTAATCACGGCTGTTGGGAAGCTTACGCTTCAAATAAGGCCGCATTAAAAATTTATACCGAAAAAACCGGCCAAGCTCTTGGTTCCTATGAAGAATTCATCACTTTAACCCGCCACGGCGATCCTCATGCCCTGGCAACTCTAGAATTTACCGTCAAATATTTGGGAATCGGAATTGCTAATATCGTCAACAGTATTAACCCGGAGATGGTGATCATCGGCGGCAAGATTACCGAATTACAGGATATTATCGCCAGGCCCCTGCTAAAACAGATTAAAGAAAGTAGTCTGGATAAAACCTTCAGCGGTTTAACTTTTCGATTCGCCAGCCTGAAAGATCAAGCCTGCGCCATGGGAGTGGCCGGATTATTCATTGAAAAAACAATTACCGATTTGTAGTACTCTTTGGGATACGGATATAGAATCCACTCTAAACGGAGGGAATGGAATGAACTACTTATTAGGATACGACATCGGCAGTTCATCAATTAAGGCCACTTTACTGGATATTGATTCTGGAACCGCCGTGACATCGGCTACTTCTCCAGCCACCGAACTGGCGATTCAATCCTCGAAACCGGGCTGGGCTGAACAGGATCCGGCTGTCTGGTGGGAACATCTGGTCCATGCCACCGCCAAAATCCGCGGCCAATCGGGGATTAACCTTGAAGCGGTGGAAGCCATCGGAATCTCCTATCAGATGCACGGGCTGGTGCTGGTGGACAAAAACAGGCAGGTACTCCGGCCATCGATCATCTGGTGTGACAGCCGGGCAGTCTCCATTGGCGAAAAGGCTTTTGCGGAAATCGGGCCGGAACGGTGCCTAAAGCATCTGTTAAATTCACCGGGCAATTTCACCGCTTCGAAGCTGAAATGGGTCCGGGAAAATGAGCCTGAAACTTATGCCAAAGTCCATAAGGCCATGTTACCCGGGGATTATATCGCCATGATGTTGACCGGCGAGATCAACACCACTCCCTCCGGTTTGTCCGAGGGGATTTTATGGGATTTTCAGGAACAAAAACCGGCTAATTTGGTGCTTGAATATTATGGGATCAATCCGGAACTTATTCCCAAAGTAGTTCCCACCTTCGCCGTCCAAGGCCAATTAACCGCTAAAGCCGCCGCCGAACTGGGCCTGAAGCCCGGCGTCAAAATAGCTTACCGGGCCGGCGACCAGCCGAATAACGCCCTGTCGCTCAACGTGTTAAATCCCGGCGAACTGGCGGCCACCGCCGGAACCAGCGGCGTGGTATATGGAGTGGGAGCCAAACCCAATTACGACAAAAAATCGCGGGTCAATACCTTTGTTCATGTGAATCACACCGTAAATCAGCCCCGGTACGGCATCTTGTTATGCTTGAACGGAACCGGCATCCTGAACCGCTGGTTAAAAACCTTACTTTCCGGGGGCGCCAGTGACGGTATAAACTATGAACAAATGAACGATCTGGCCCGGCAGGCTCCAGTTGGTTCCAACGGCCTTATTACCCTTCCCTTCGGCAACGGCGCCGAACGTATCCTGGAAAACCGGAATCCCGGCGCCCAAATCCACGGCCTTGATTTTAATATTCACGACCGGACTCATATCCTGCGCTCCGCCCAGGAAGGCATCGTCTTCGCGCTTCATTACGGCATGGAGATCATGCGTTCCATGGAAATCGCCATCCATACCGTCCGCGCCGGACACACCAATATGTTCTTGAGTCCACTATTCGCCGAGGCCTTCGCCACCACCTCCGGGGCTGTTGTTGAACTTTACAACACCGACGGTTCCCAAGGCGCGGCCCGGGGCGCCGGGATCGGAGCCGGTATCTATCCGGACTTTCAGTCGGCTTTCAGTGGACTTAAATCATTGAAGGTGATTGAACCCAATGCGAAGCTCAAGGAAAATTATAATGATGCGTATCAGAGTTGGCTAGCATGTCTAAAGCAATATCTGAACCAGGATTTATAAGATTAAAGGATGTAAGATTATTAATAAAAAACAAAATGGAGGTAACTCAAGATGCCAAACCAAAAATCGTTCCACAGTATCTGCCGTTGGACCTTCAACGCCGGAAAGGGCGGCTTTGTCCCGGGAGACATGCGTCCGGGATGGAGCGGATCCCAACTTGACGCAGTAGGGGTAATCCGGCTCATCAAAACCAAAATCCGGCCGCGCTTACCGGAAAATGTCGAACTGGGGTTTGAAGTCCACTACGACAGTGAAATCGATGAAAAAACCGCGCCAGCTATCGCCGACGCCTTGGTGGATGCCAAGATCTACCTGGCGATGATTACACCGGGCGCTCACAGCCATTTCGCATACGGTGGAGTCGCTTCCCTGGATCCTAATGAACGAAAAGCCGCTAACGAATTGGGCCTCAAAACCGTGGACCTGGCCTATGCGCCGCTCAAAAAGGCATGGCATCCCGCCCCGGAACAAGCGCCGTCGTTTGTTCTCTGGAACGGATCATACGGTTATGATTTGGCTTCGGTGGGCATCCGCCAGATGTATCAAAACCTCAAAGAAAGCTGCGCCGCGCTCTGTAAATACGAAGCCCAAAAAGGCGGCGGCATGTATATTGGAGTCGAACCCAAACCTAACGAAGGGCACCCGGCCATGCTCCTGCCCACCGTGGCTTCCACGCTGCTTTTCTTCCGGAGACTGGAAGAGGAGTTCGGGATCTCCCGCCAGAAAAAAGGGGTCAACAAAGAGTTCGGACACTCGGAGATGATCGGTTTGGATCATGTTTACGATACCGTGGAGGAACTGGATAACCAGGCCATGGTCCATATGCATTTAAACAGCCAAGGATATAACGACGGTATCATCCTGGGAGGCCCCGGCAAATACGATATCGACCACGGCACCCGGATCAACGGCATGAATATCGCCATTGCCGGTCTCATCGCCGAAGCTGGTTTCGACCGTTGGAAGGGCCATGATATGCAAGTCCGGGCCTATGACAATGAGGAACAAGGGCTGGATCGGGTCATCCGCAGTGTATTAAGCTGGGAAGCTTGCGCACAGGCCGCCGCCCAACTGGATGGGAAACAATTAATGAAATTCCTGGAAGCCCGGGAAACCGCCAAGGCGGAGGATCTGATGCGGGATGCGTTGGTGAATGCGCAACAGAGCTTTAATAAAATGTATAAGAACTAATATTTCAATCACAACTGGATAAAAAAACCGGGGTAGCATGTTTCCCCGGTTTTTCATTTATAGCTTCACCCGCTGGTATGATATTTCTCCGAAATTGACCTCCACCCGGACGAAAAACTTTTCGCCATCGTTCACTATAAAATCGGAAAGGTTCAAATAATTGACATTATTAATCTTCCGGTAATCCGTAACATGGGAATGACCCATAAATACATAATTAACGCCGGTTGTTTCAAACAGACGCATTAAATAATAAACTTCCTCAATATCGGTATATTGTTGCTTCTTCGATGGCCCCGTGCTAAAGAACTCGAAATGGGTAAATACACAGCAAAGCGGTTCGGTCTTCGATTTTAAGATACTCTCAAGCCACATTTTCTGCTTCCGTCCCAGCGTACCGTTGGCCGAATCCATGCAGATAAATCGAATCGGACCGGCAGTAAAGGAATAACATGATCTCCCCAAAATTTGCTTATAATTATTCCAGCCCCCGAAAAAAAGATCATGGTTACCAATGGCCGTGAAATAAGGCAAGCCGATTCGATTCATATCGTTATAAAATGCCTGATAATCTTCCGGGTATCCACATTGGGTAATGTCACCGCAAACCAGAATAAACTTGTCTCCCGGTAGTATCTTGTCTTTCAGCGCCGCCAGATTGGCTTGGGAAGCATGTTCAATATGGGTATCCGTAATTACGACAAATGAAAAAACCGTTTCACTGATACTCAGGTTACTTTTATCCGGTAATAAGGCATTTTCGGTAAACCGATCATCCACGTCACCGGAATGAATCAGACCCGAAAAATCAACTGTCCCGCAGGACGATAAAGCGATTAGGCCGAAAAATATCAGCGCGACAGCGATTACCGGTTTCATAAATTCACCTCGATACCCCAATATATCATGGTTTTATAGTAGGTGGCGGCAAGGGCGATACTCCCCGATTGCCGGCAACCGATACTCCCCAAAATCGCCACTTTGTCATTGACTGCAATCCGGTTTTTCAGGAAAAGCCCGTACGCCCCCAAATTACCGGCATACATCGGATCTTTATTATTGATTTCCACAACCAGCGTATACCGGCCTTCATTCATCACAAACCGGCGGCTGATTTGATAATAATAGATACATTCAGGAGAAACGGGATCATAATAAAAAATATTCCAGAGTTGTCCTTCATTTGTATTCAGAAAACGGTAATTCACACCGAAATCAATGGAATATACGGAATTGTCCCAATTCAAATAAGCAATCAGCGAATTGGCGGCCTTTCCGTATTCTCCATACTGATTGCCTAAAAATTTAAGCCGGAAACCGAAAAGTCCGTCCTGAATCCTTTCGTAACCTAGTTCGATAAACATGGTATTCACGAAACCAGTGGTGGTATTATATGATACTCCGGTCTGAAGCCGGTAATGATTATCAATCACAAATTGATAAAGACCCCACATTGTTACCCGGTCCCCTAGAGTACGGTTGCTGTCAAAACCTGCCGTAAATTCAAGTTGCCGGTTGATGTCCGGCTGAAGTCGAGAAGATTCTCCCCTTGCCAAAACATCCGTTGCCACAAACCCCATCATCCCCAAAGTAATGAAACCCACTATAAAGATAATCAATAACAACCGCCGGTTATTTTTGGTAAAAAACTCGTGACTCAGGACTCGTAACTCGTATCTCCCAACTCGCAACATCAATAATATTCCTTAAACCCTTCCCCCAACACCTCATGAACATCGGTAATGATGATGAAAGCCCTGGGGTCAATCTGGCGGACCAATTCCTTTAATTTAATCACTTCCAACCGGGAGATTACGCATAAAATTACTTCCTTTTGGGCAGTTGAGTATAAACCTTTACCCAATAGCCCGGTAGCGCCACGTTTCAGATCGATCAGAATCTTCTCACCGATGGCGGTGGAATGTTCGGATATGATGAAGGCCGCTCTGGCGTAATCCAATCCTTCCAATACCGTGTCCAGAACCTTGCTGGTAACAAAAAGGGTAATCATGGCATATAATGACATTTCCACACTGTGAAATACGATACCCGCCAGGATGATTATGGCCCCGTCAAACAGTAACAGAGCTTGTCCCACCGGAATCCCGGTAAAACGATTTAATAACTGCGCCGCCAGATCAGTTCCTCCGGTGTTCCCGCGGAACCGGAAAGCCAGCCCCATTCCGACCCCTACCATGACACCTCCATAGATCGAAGCCAGTAAATTATTGGTGGTTAGGGGGGATAATTTAATGATTGATTGCCAAAATTCCACCATTACGGAGATAAAGGCTGCGCCAAATAATGTCTTAACGCCGTAATGCAGCCCAAAAACCCAGAGATAGGCCAATAAAAGAGGCAGATTGAGCATCAGCATAGTCCAGGACACCGGCCAGCTCCAAATATGATAAATAATAATCGCCAGACCACTTACTCCTCCTGCGGCAATCTTATTGGGAATTTGCAGCCAGACCAATCCCAAGGCCACAAGAGTGACTCCGGCAATAATGCCCAAATAATCAACCAGTTCCCTGCGGATGGCTTTCCAGTTAATCTTTGCCATAAATTGGGGACCCATGAGTTCACCTCCAATTCTTAATATATATATTTTCCCTAAAAATACCACATTCCTCTAAAATGGATCTAAATTCCAATAAACATTCATTCCGGCCTGTCTGGACAAACAAAATACCTTTGTAAAAGGCCTATGAATCCACTGGACTATTCCCTTTTACTATCCGCAATATGCCGGATTCAGCTTCATATTCGTCCATACCGTTCACCGCAAGCAGCGGTACCAAAACCGGATCAAATCGGGAAATCCTTTGAATTTTACCGGGTCCTGAATCATGCGGTACAGCCATTCCCAACCGTGGTTACGGATCAAACGGGGCGCCTCCGGTTTCAATCCGGCCAGTACGTCAAAAGCGCCACCAACGCCGATTCCCACCGTGCCCTTTAAACGTGGTAATACCTTCGCCAGAAAAAATTCCTGTGCGGGGGAACCGAGTCCCACCAATAATAATCCCGGCCGTTTCAACACCAGTTCTTCAATAATCCCGGGGGTTTTTACAGAATGTTGGAAGCCGTCCCGGATGCCCAAAACGGTTAAATCCGGCCATTGGCTGGAAATATAACGGCCTAACCCGGAGGCGGCAGCCGGAGAACCTCCATAAAAGAAGACCGGACAATCATGCCCAGAACACCAGAAAAGCAGTTCCCTGGTTAAATCGATCCCGGTATATTGGTCCCATGACCGGTGCTCTTTTTTCCGTAACGCCTTGATAATTCCTTGCCCATCCATGGTGATTAAGTCAGCCCTTTGGATAATCCGGTTGAATTGGAGATCGCGGGTAGCCGCCATCAGCATCAACACATTCAAGGTTATGACTTGGCGCGACCGATCCAGTGTCCCCAGCCAGTTGGTAACCAATGTCAAAACTTCGGACTTGGAAAGCAAATCCACCGGAACTCCTTGGATGTATGCCCGTGATTTCATGATTTTCCCCGCACCCGGGTACTCATAATAAAATGCTTTAAAACGGTTTGATTCTTGAGGGCGTATCTCTGCCAAAAATTCCACAGAAGCCACCGGCTTTTTGAGACGTTGACCGGATGTTTCAAATCATTCAATATCCGGTTCCCTAATGAAAGTGGCTGAGTATCGGCGGATAAAGGACAATAATTAATCTGGAGCGGGATGCAAAAACCATCGATTTTCGGGTCCAAAGCCAGCCCAAAACATGGCGTTCCCTGAATAACTGCCGCCACCAAACCGTGGAGCCGGGCGCTCACCAACAGATCCAGCCCCCCGACTGCTTTTTGCAGCATTTCCCAACAGTTTTCAACCGGGAGGATCGGAATCCCGAAATCCTTCGACAGTCTTTGATTCAAGCGCAAGTCTTCGTAGGCGGAGGCCATTAAATATAGTTCCGGATTATCACGGCGCAAAACATCCAATAATCCGCTCCAGAAGCGGATATTTAACCATTCAAATTCCAGCGGGATCAGTCCCAATTTATATTTTCCCCCGGTGGGAATATCCTCCCAATATCGTTTCACTGCGGATTCCGGCATTTGCGCTTTCAACAATAAAGGTTCGGCGGTGAGATGGACCACTGGTCCGTGAACTCTCAAACCTTCCAGCGCCAATAGAGAAATCCGGTCCCGCGCGTTAATAACCTTGACTTGTGATAAGGCCCACCGGGCCATGCGTTTTCCAACCCCGGAACGAACCGGCCCAATTCCCTGGCCATATAAAAAAACGTCTAGCCCGAATCGCCGCGCCAAGAAAATGAGCCCTACATAGTAAAACAAGCTTCGTAAACTGCTCCGGTCTTGAAATAAACTACCCCCACCGCCGATGAGTAAATCGGCCTTCCGGAAAACCTCGGCGATTCCGGTCCAATTATACTTGCCGACACTCTCTACCCCCAGCTTTTTCGCCGTGGCCACCGGCGACACCGAAATCACCGTAATCCCAATTCCCGGTTGGATCTTCCGCAAAAAAGCCACCAATTCGCTTAAATTGGTTTCATCCCCCAGGTTATCACAGCCGAAATATCCAAATATTACTACACAAGTATAGGACATTTATTATTCATCCAATTCATTTGTAGGCCATTCATCTCTTCCGCTTTTTTCAAGAAATTTCCTGCGAAGCTTGGAATAACCCGATTAAAAACCAAAAATAACCGCCGCTAAAATTATGGATATACCATGTTTCCGAAAAACCGTAAATTAAAAATATAACCGGGGCCATAGCCAGTGTATTCATTGTTGTGAAAGGTCTTGCCAACCAACGACCGGCTAAAACACGTTTTAGCACAGCAAAAAAAGCCAGTAAACCGAAAAGGCCATGTTCCAGCCAAAACTGTAAATAAAACTGATGCGCGTGCTGGCTGACGCTATTCCCGATTTGATATTGAGGGTAGATGATCTGAAAACTGCCGGGCCCGGCTCCCCAGAGCCAGTAATCCAGCAAGGCTTGTCCTGTTCCCCGCCAAATTTGAAACCGGTATTGCAATGAACTGTCACGAAAATGGATCATACTTCCCAAACGCAGATTAAAGTCCGGGAATGTTAACAACAGCAATGTTATAATTCCGGCAACCAACAACCCTATGCGCCACCAATTTTGATTGAACCGAACCCCCAAACAGACGGCAGCCAGGAACCAGGCCATCCGGGTGTAGGTAAAATATAAAGCCACCAATACCACCGATATTATTCCGGCCAGGAGATATTTTTCGATTTTTACAGTGCTTATTACAGTCAGATATCGGCAAATTATTAATATACTTAATAAATATAAGGCGAATATATTGGGATTTCCAAACACCGAATAGATCCGCGTCGGAATAATATTGGCTTGTTCCAACCCTAACCAGCCTTGTGGTGTCGGAATGCCGGAAAACAGTTGCCAGAAACCGATGGAGAGCCAAATAAGACTGCTGTAAACCAGATATCTTAAAATTCGCTCACTCTTTGCAGCGCTGAACGTCCGTCCAATCAGCCAAGCCAGAGCAAACCAGGAACCGAATCTCAGCAAAACCGGCAAACCGGCCCTTAATCCCGGACTAAAAAAGGCGCTAATCAACAAAACAAGCCATAAAAACAGCCAGCCGGCTCCAGGAGCCCAATTGTTTCTCACCGGTCCTCCGGTAATCCATAACAATAAAAACAAGGGCAGCAGCAGCCCCCAAGATGACATAACCGGCATAAAGACCACGCCGAGGATTGCCAAGCTTTCAATCAACGGATGCCACTTGACTCCAAAACGCAGCCTGCCAATCAGCTTAACCCAGGCCGCATCCGCCCTGTTTTGCAAGAAATCAATCATTTGCCCAAAATAACTATTTCGCCAAAAAGCTTTCGGCCAATATAAAGGGGGATACCCCCTATCATGTCCATGAGGATTCATGGTTTATGAATCCTGACCCATATAATTTCGCCGCTAATCGCCGTATACCGGGTATGAGCCCGCACCGGGTTCCCCACCCGGGCCGCGATTTTTCCGAGATACACACCCGATCTGGCCAGACCGGTTTCAATCCGGCCCCGCTGTTTGCTGATTTCCAACCGGAGATCCAGGTTGCGCGGGGACTTGGCTAGATGTATTTCACCGTTCCCGGTCAATAAAAGTTCGGCAGGTTCGCTACGGATGACCCGAATCTTTCCCAAATAGGCACCGGTGGCGTCATCAAACAAATCCTGCCCCACCACCAGACTCTCCGCCAGATATGGTGAAGCATCCCGGATTATTATTCCGATAGTCACCTGCCGTTCCTTATGTTTGGGGGAGATAGGACGGTAAACTCCGATGATTTTCGCCCCAATCAATGCAATGACAATGATCAACGCCAGATCCAACGGTGTAATTAAACCCAAAATTTTCCCTTGATCATTTAAAAGCTTCATTGGAATTTGCCGGAAATAAATTTTTGCAATGATGGCACTCCCTCTAAAATCCCGTGGCAGGTGGTGGTATTGATTAGTCTAAACAAAATTTGGCGGGAATAATCTTGGAAACAATTATATTCATGTTTTATCAATGGCCAAAATAAAATAAACCGCCACAAGTTGCCGCAATCCGGCGCCCACCAATAAAAAAACCAGGCGCAAATGCTATACACGATGGGCGGCCGCATTTGAGCAATGCGTCCCGCATCCGTTCATAATCCGCCTTCCGGTCACTGCCGGGAGCCGGGTGGCATTTATCGTATTTTAAGTAATCCACTCCCAAGGCGGCGTAAGTTTTGGCGTCGATAACCTCATAAATTCTATCCATATGGGGTTAGGCCACAAAATCCGGGACTCCAATAAACTGTCCGGTATTCCGGCGGATGACATCGAACCCGTGATCAAAGGATTTTCCAGCATGGCAGGATAATTGAACCATCATGGAGAAAATGTTTTCAATATTGGTAAATTTGAGGTTCTCAAAAGAGTTTCCAAATACCATGCATGAACGTATTTAAAAATTGGAGGGAGATGCATCATGAAAAAATTCCATGGATTACTGTTTTTTTCAATATTAAGTTTGCTCGGAATCAGCCTGTTTTTAACTCCGGTCTACAGTGATCCGGCTTTGGCCGGTTCCATCCCGGAGTTAGCCGGAACGAATATCCCCTCCATCGCCTGGAGTAGAGATATTAATTCGGACGATCACCGGGACGGGGCTCCCATTGGCGGATTTGGAGCCGGTACCATCACCTGGAGATTCGACGGGCAGTTTTATAAAAGGTTATCTGTGGGGAAGATTCCGCTAGAGGTCGAAGATAACTGGGGTTTTTACATGTACCAGAAACCCGTATCCGGAAAAAAAACATTTACCCGGCTTGATTCTTCCTCACTGGGTTCCGGTCAAGCCGCTTATCACTCCCTGTATCCCAAAGCCTGGGTGGATTATTATGGAAAGGCCTTCACCTGCAAAGCGAAAGTAACCCAATTCAGCCCGATTATTCCCAATGATTATCAACGGTCCAGTTACCCGGTGGGCATTTACCAATGGGAGCTTACCAATCCAACCTCCGCTGCTTGCGAAGTAGGGATCATGCTTACTTGGTATAATCCTTCCGGGAGCTATACCGAGGCGGTTTCTTCCGAAAAACGCACGGGATTGGTGTTACGCCGGGAAGGCGCTACACCGGCCACTAAAGAATCCCAAATCGAGTATACCCTGGCCAGTGAAGCAAGCGACACGGTTAAGGTGACTTATGCCTCGGCTCCCAATCTTAATAAATTGGCCAAGGATTTTAAAGGAGACGGCTCTTTGAATAACCGCACCGGAGTGGGCAAGAACGGCGCCATCGCCGTTAAGGTCAAACTCCAGCCTGGAGAATCGGCCACCGTGCCCATCATCATTACCTGGGATATCCCCATATCCTGTGAGGATACACTTGGACCCAACCAATGGTATAAGCGATACACCCGTTATTTTGGCCGGTCCGGTTTAAACTCCTGGCAAATCGCTCAAGAAGCACTGAAGAATGCTCAGTCCTGGGAAAAAGCCATCGATAGCTGGCAGAGTAGTATCATCAACAATCCCAAGTACCCCTCCTGGCTAAAATCAACCCTGTTTAACGAGTTGTATTACTATTCCGTCGGAGGCACGGTGTGGGAAGCCGGAGCGGCGTCAGGCCAGCCCGATAACCCGGATGAAGATATGTTCAGCCATTTGGAGAGCCTTGATTACCAATTTTACGGAACTTCGGATGTACGGTTCTATGGTTCATGGCCGCTTATCCTATTATGGCCCGATCTCGACAAGCAGTGTGTCAAACAGTTCAGCGACAGTATCACTACCACCCGGAAAGACCGTCCCGCCCCATTGAATACCTGCGCCCACGATTTTGGGAATATTAATTCGGTCTTTTCCAAATGGAATTCTTATTATTACCGGGATTCAACCAACTGGAAGGATCTCAATACCAAGTTCACACTGATGGTGTACCGGGATTGGGCGCTCACCGGAAAAACCGATACCGCCTTTTTGAATTACTGCTGGCCTTCGGTTAAAATAGCTATGGCCAAGGTAAAAAGCCAGGATACTGATGGTGATGCCTTGCCGAACAGCGAGGGAATCGATCAAACTTATGATGATATGGAGCTGGAGGGCAATACCGCTTATTGTGGCGGATTGTTCCTGGCCGCCTGCCAGGCTGCCAGGGAATTGGCTTTAGCGGCCGGTGAACCCGATCAGGCCGGCATCTATCAGTCTTGGTTTGATCTGGGACGATCCAATTATGAAAAGAAACTCTGGACCGGTTCCTATTACCGGATTGATACCGGAAAGGATAATCAACGGATTATGTCGGATCAGTTATGCGGGCAATGGTACGCCAAAGCTTGCGGCCTTCCGGGCATCGTCAGTGATGAACACGCTAAAAAAGCCTTGCGTACCATTTACGAAGTCAACTTTAAAAAATTCGACGGCGGCAAAATCGGCCCGGTGAATGTAATCTACCCCGACGGCACGGTGGATAAAAGGTCGAATCAATCCCGGGAGGTTTGGGTGGGAACCGCCTGGTCGGCAGCGGCCGGAATGGTTCAACAAGGGCTTTTCGGGGAAGCGGCGGAGATTGGTTACAGCCTCTATGATACCATTTGGAACACGGGTGAACTATGGTTTCGGACTCCGGAAGCCTGGTGCGCCGGAATAACCGATATCCGGGCTTATTATTATATGAGAGCGACGGCCATCTGGGCTTTAAAACACGCCTACGACATCACCCCCGGGGCGCCGGACGCCGATTAGAACTACCTCCGCGAAAAACAAGACCCCGTCATCGCCTTCATAATGACGGGGTTTTTACTTTTTTATGTTTTATTTTCCAAGTAAAAATACAAACAATAGTAAAACCGGCTGATGGACCAGATAAATCGTTAATGAGTTCCGGCCTAAATAACAAAGCCCCCGGACAATTTTATGACTTGGTTGATCGTTTAAGGAAAAGTTGCGTCCCTGATCTCCATATAAGATCTTGCCGGTGAATATCCCGATCAGAACGGCTCCATACCAGGGGAAGATTGGGAAATAATCGATGGAAGCAAAACCTTCCGGAATGAACCCCGCCCATACCAACCAGGGAAATGTAACCCGTTGATGGTTAAGGTAAATTCCCAGTCCGATCACCATGACCCCCAGCGCCAAATTCCAAGTTTTAAGATTTAACAATGGTTGGCTAAGTAACACTGCCGATCCGATGAGATGTAAAATGCCGAAGATGATATAATTTTGAGGTAAAAAGAACCGGGTAATGATCGTAATCAAGAGACCCCAACCTAAAATAACCATTCCTCGCCGCAAATGGCGGCATCTCCGGAAATTGAGGCATTGCCACAAACAGCGGCGTGGCGGGGGCGATATTTCCGGCGGGTCCCGGCGCAAGGTCAAGGAAACCCCGGTCAGCAATAAAAATAAGCCAGCAGTCACCATTTGCCATAATGATAGAACCAAAGGACTGAACCAGGGTTGTTCGCCTTTTAAAATATTACGATCAACGGTCCAATGAAACCCCACCATTAAAATGATGGCGCAACCCCGGAGGAAATCTATCTCCCAGAAACGCGTCCGGGCAATTGGGGGAGTACCTTGCGGCCGGATTTTTTCTTTTCCATCCCGGATCATTTCATCAACGCCCATCTCGAATAAGCTTGGGAATATCGAAGCCGTCAATCACTCCGTTTCCTTTTTTTCTGCTTTTTTATAACGCTAACAATCACCCGGCTGCCTAAAACCAACGCGCCCATATACCCCGCCACTCCTAAAAGCGGTATGCCAAAAAGCCGGGGAGTCATGTTTGTGGTACAGATAAGACTGGAACCGATTAAAAGGGCTGCGCTTAATATGCAAACCACCACTTTATCCACCATGTCATCCAGCTTGCGGAAAGTCTCTTCGGAGCCAGTTAGCTCCATATTTACCTTGGCTTGTCCTCTCATGACCATTGAAAAGAAGTTGGAAATTTGCACCGGCAATGCAAGCCCCTTTTTTATGAATCCATATAAGAATTTTACCGCAGAATGCAGTTCCTTTGCTGTATTCATATCGCTCAACATGGCGCTTGATACATGGTTTGCCATTATTTGATAAATATTGACCTGTGGGCTGCAAGCGGCCAGGACGCCCTCAATGGTCAAGACGCCCCGCCCGAGCATGGATATCCCTTGAGGCATGGATATTTGATGGTCATTGCAGATGTCGATGATTTGTGCAATCAATTGCCCAAAATGCAGGTTTGCCAAATCCATATCGCCATAGCGGGTGAGCATGTCGCTAATATCCTCATAAAGCTTTGTATGATTTATCCTCCCTTTGACATTGCCCATTGATAAAAGTATCTTTTTTAACTCATCAATGTCCTGATAAACCACCGCCGTCACCCCTTTTTTCAACAGCACCCTGTCGCGGTTGGTCAGCCGTCCCACCATGCCTAAATCCAGCCAGACTACTTTCCCGTCTCTGATCCAGATGTTCCCGGGATGTGGATCAGCATGAAAAAAACCGTCGTCCACCACTTGCTTTACATAGTTTTCCGCAAGTTTTATGCCAATTTCATTGTGGTCGTAACCCAGCTTTTTCAACTCATCAAAGTTGTCAATTTGGACGCCATTCACATACTCCAGGACCAAAACCCGCGGCGTCGATAAATGTTGTTCTACCCGGGGGAAGGCAACATATTGGATATCCGAGTTTAATCTGGTGAATTCTTTGATATGGTCAGCTTCAACCAAAAAATTCATTTCCTGTTGGGCCGCGGCCCACATCTCGTCAATGACGATTCGAAAGTCAATCATTTCCCCGGTTCTTCCGATTATTTTAATGATCCCAACCGCTTTTTTCAACAGTTGAATGTCGCGTATCATTGTTTGGTATATACCGGGACGCTGTACCTTTATCACCACCTCTGTCCCATTTTTTAACGTTGCCCGATGTACCTGCGCTATGGATGCCGAACCAATGCATTCCTGTGAAATTTCTGAGAAAACCTTGTCTGCCGTGAATCCGTATTCATTCTCAATCACACCAATTACATCTTGATAAGCAATGGGTTTTACATCGGTCCGCAGCCCGGCAAGGGCATCGCAATAACGCTGAGGCAGCAAATCAGGACGCATGGACATCATCTGGCCAAGCTTTATATAAGTTGGCCCCAGGTCTTCCAAAATCAGCTTCAACTTATCAGGAGAAACGCCGTGGATAATTCCATGGCGTTTTAACACATTTACCATTTCCCTTAATCTGGCTGTCGGTGAGATTTTAGCGCTATTTGCCCGTTTACACCGGATTGGCATTCCCTTTTCCTTCACTCTTTTTCTCCATCTCAATAAGCTTTGCTTTCAGGGCGGCTATTTCCTCTTTGCTCATGGAGTCAAGTTTTTTGAAAAGATCTTCAACGGTATGAGCAGAAGTATTAGTATGAACGTTTTCGGCAACTTTGCGTTTTAGTTCCTCATTGATGACCTTGCCCTGCTCCACTGTAAGCTCACCCTTTTTGACTAAAGAATCCACAATCTCTTTGGATTTTTCCACGGTTGTCGCTACCGCGCCTATTCCCGCCAGCAAAATTTTTTTCATATCTCCACTTATATTCATATCTTTTTTTGCTCCTTTCTGTTTGCTTTTAGTCTACCCAAAAGGCGCGGCGCAAAATATAGAAGTAAAAAGACGTTGCTCAACCATGCTCCGATTGTATTTTGGTTTGAAAAGATTATCTTCTACCAGTCGGAATCCGGTCAACAATGGAAGGAAAAAGATTATGTCCAGCGAAGCTTTTAAATATTATTCCCGGTATTCCGTAAACCTTTATTCGAAAGGAAGTGAAATTAGTTCCCGACAAGCTATAGATGTGATATACAGGGAGTTTTTCCAAGTTTATTCAAAAAAATGAAGAAGTTAAATTGGGGGAGGTATAAAATTTGATGAAGAAGTTTTTACTGAGTTCATTAATAATCACGGCTCTTTTATTTGTCACGGGCGGTATGACATTTGCAGCGGGGACCGCCGTCAATCTGGGACCAATTGAAGCACTGAAAATATTGGATAACCAGATAGCCGCCCTACCGGATTCCGCTTTTAATAATACGATGACGGCGGATCAGCAAAAGAAAGCACTTTCCCGTCAGATTGGCAAGGTTATTCATACGGTCGAGAAGGGCGCCTATAACAATATAGCTAATAATCTCCAGCGTGATATTCGAAATGATATATTTAAATGGGTAACCGTTACCGAGCAACCCAAGTTGCTAGAAAGTATTGATAACATAATTGTTTCAATTAATAATGCCGCCAAAACGACAATTAACACGGCTTATGGCAAAGTTGCCGGTGTTGACGCCGATTTTGGGAGTTGGGTCTGGCGGGGGATACCTTACGCGAAGCCACCGGTAGGAGCTCTGCGGTGGAAAGCGCCCCAAGATCCGAACCCCTGGCCAAAAATCCGGCATTCAACCCATACATATACTCCCGGCATCCAAGCGGCGTACTCCGCGCTATGGGTTCCGGAACACGGGATTAAAGGCTCCGAGGACTGTCTCTACCTGGATGTATACCGCCCCAAAACCAACGCCAAGAATCTGCCGGTTTATTTTTGGATTCACGGTGGTAACAATGTCACGGGTGAAGCGGGCATCTACAACTCCGCTTTCCTAGCCGGGAAATCGAACATGGTCGTTGTGGTCATTCAGTACCGGCTTGGACCCTTTGGTTGGTTCACCCATCCGGCGTTGAACCCTAAAGGCACTGCTGAGGATAAATCGGGTAATTACGGTACTCTCGATATGATCAAGGCTTTGCATTGGGTTCAAAAAAATATCACCAGTTTTGGCGGCGATCCGAAAAACGTCACTGTCGCCGGAGAATCAGCCGGTGGTTTTGACGCCTTGAACCTTATGATTTCGCCGCTTGCCAAGGGCCTTTTCCATAGAGTGATCGCTGAAAGCGCCGGTGGAATTAATGTTCCCCCGGCAACAGGTGTTGCTCAGGCCAATGCCACCATTGACAAACTCCTGGTGGCCGACGGTACCTGCGCGAATCTAACAAAAGCCGCCGATTATCGCGCTTCGATGACAAATGCCCAAATCGAAGCCTATCTAAGGGGCAAGAGCGCCGAAACAATCATCCAAATGATGATGGACGCCACCAGCGGCATCTTTACGGAATCCATTTCACCGTTTTATGACGGCGCGGTAATCCCCGGTACCCTAAATTCCGTGTTCGAGTCGGGAATTTATCATCAAGTACCGGTTATCCTGGGAAGTAACGAACATGAAATGAAATCTTTCATCCCGCTCTTTTTGGGTACCATACCCACTTCGGGCGGATACACCTGGTCAAACATTTATAACGCCATCGGAGTGGCTGAACCTCCCGTCACGCTGGACAAGTTAATGCCTCCCGGCGGTCCCGACAGGGCTTTATATGAAAACATCTCCAAATATTCTTCCCTGAACTGGAAGGCTTCCATGGTGGACTCCCTGGCCGCGCTTCTCAGGAAACACCAGGATAATGTCTACTGCTACTGGTTCAAATGGGGCGGCATCGGCTCGGGATTGCCTCCTTTCGATTTTCTGATCGGCGCCGGACACGGCTTTGAGTTGCCGTTCTTCTTCGGGTGGCCGGGTGACATCTGGAACGCTTCTTCCTGTAATGAAACCAATCAAAAAGGACGAGCGGCCCTGCAACAGGCCATGATGTCCTATGCGGCATCGTTCGCCGTTTCCGGGAATCCCAACCCTACGGGCGGGGGTCTGCCTGTCTGGGAAGCATGGTCCAATAACACCGGCGGGCCCAAAAGCATCATCTTTAATTCGGATTTTACCCAGGCAAAAATCGGCATGATGAACCAGGAAATCACCAAAGCGGAAGTCATGACTCAAGTCAACGCCTTACCGGAACAGGAACGGAATCTTACCCGACTCTTTTGCTGGTTTTAAGCCAAACACCGAAATAATTGCATTTTCCGTCTGATCCTTTTCCGTTTTTTTCGGTTTGAAGTTCTCCTTGGCATTGGAGTGACAGACAATTCTTCTTTTTTACCCAATTAAGCCAATTAAAAAAGCATGGCCGAAATGTTAAAGGCCATGCTTTTTAACATCTGTGTTAATGATTGTAGTGTTATACCAGTGGGCTAAGTATTAGTGGCAAGTTGGAATTCATGAAAATGCCCGTCATCAATCGTAGTAACTGATTGGACAAAATGAATGTGCTTACCTCCGCCAACATCTATAGGAAGACCAGTTATAGCGGCTATTTCATGATGGTGGTCAAAAAAATCGGTACTAACGAATAAACCGTGAACGTGACTATTATCAAACGGTATTTCTTGACTACTCACACCTGCAAAACGATGATTATGCGGTTCTGTTTCAGCTTCAGCGATCTTGGTGCTTCCTTCAAACTCATGAACGTGACTTTGAATAGTTTCTTGGTTGATTCTTGTCGTGTCTTCCACCTGACCACCCCCTTTCAATTAAGGCTTATTTTAGTTTATGAAAAACTTTACAGATAGTTACATTACAAGTTGCATCATTGGCGTTTATAACAGTTAATAATGCATTTATGATTTTAATGAATATAAAAAAGTTACGATAATGTTACAATCTTCGCGAGTAAA